>DOHJ01000085.1 GCA_003535335.1 Paracoccaceae bacterium
GATACGATGGGAAGACAGCACCGTGACGGTCATTTCCTGCAGGAAGCATAGTTTGCGCACAATCCCATTGCCGCCTGAATACTGACCGCCGCCACCAGAGTTTTTGCGAATTGAAAACTCCTCTACCCGCACAGGAAAACGGGTTTCCAGAACTTCGGGATCGGTCATGCGGGTGTTGGTCATGTGGCTGTGCACCGCACTTGCGCCATCAAAACCATCCCCGGCACCGGTGCCACCGCAAATGGTTTCGTAATTTTGAAACTGCTCATTGCCATAGACGAAATTGTTCATGGTGCCTTGGGATCCGGCAATCACCCCCAGCGCACCATAAAGCGTATCTGTGATGGCTTGCGAAACTTCGGTATTGCCGGAAATAACTGCGGCCGGAAATTCGGGATTGATCATCGAGCCTTTGGGCACCCGAATTTCCAACGGCTTCAGGCAACCCTCGTTCATCGGGATATCGGCCCCGACCAACGTGCGAAACACATACAGCACCACAGCACGGCAGATCGACAGTGGCGCGTTGTAATTCAGGGCGTCCTGATCCGAGGTTCCGGAAAAGTCGATCACCGCCTTGCGCGCGGCCTTGTTTACGGTGATTTTCACTTTGATCTGGGCCCCGGAATCCAGTGGGTAAGTAAATCTGCTGTCCGTCAAAACATCCAGCACCCGCCGCACGGATTCTTCGGCGTTATCCTGCACGTGGCCCATATAGGCATGCACCACCGGCAGGCCAAACTGACGGGTAATTCGTTGCAATTCATGCACGCCGGTTGCATTTGCCGCAACTTGGGCCGCAAGATCGGCCATGTTCTGATCAATATTACGGCACGGGTATTTGCCAGATGCCAGCAAAGCACGGGTTTGGGCCTGTTGCAGCACCCCCGCTTTGACCAGCAGGAAATTGTCGATCAAAACGCCTTCTTCATCAATATGGCGACTGTCGGGCGGGGCGGATCCGGGGGTTTTGCCGCCAATATCTGCATGATGCCCGCGCGAGGCAACAAGATATGCGATTTTTTCACCTTCAAACACCGGAGTAATCACCGTAACATCGGGCAAATGGGTGCCGCCATTAAACGGATTATTCATCATGAACACATCGCCGTGATGGATATTTCCGGCGTTTTGATCCAGAATTTTACGCACACTTTCGCTCATGGACCCCAGATGCACCGGCACATGCGGCGCGTTGGCCACCAGATCACCGGACGCATCAAAAATGGCGCAGGAAAAATCCAGCCTTTCCTTGATATTCACCGAATAAGCCGTGTTGGCCAAGGTCGCGCCCATCTGCTCGGCGATCGACATAAACAGGTTGTTGAACACCTCCAGCATCACCGGATCGACATTGGTGCCGATGGCCTGATTGCGCGCCACAGGAACGATGCGTTGCAAAACCAGATTGCCACCTTTGACAACTTGGGCCTGCCAGCCTGCATCGATTACATTGGTGCCGGTTGGTTCCGCTATGATTGCAGGGCCATCAACCTTTTGGCCGGAAATCATCGCCAAGCGATCGACAATCGGCACGTTCCGCCAGCTACCGGCGCAAAACATCCGAACATAAACCGTTTCGCCTTGGGTGTCGGTCGGGGCGCTTGGCATTGTAACATCTTCGCCGGTCGCCCCGATTGCCTCGCAGGATAACAGATCAATAATCAGCTGGTCATATTCCGGCACAAAGCCAAAGCGCTGCTGGTGAATATCATGAAAACCCTGCCGCATTTGCGCGACATTGGCAAAAGGCACCGCCAGTGTCTGGTGCGACCCATCTGTGCGGATGTGGGCGGTATGCACAAGGCGGATGGCGGTCCCGTCGATGCCCTGCGCCAGGACGTCTGCGCGGGCTTCATTGCTTAAATCATCCAGCACTTTTGCAGCGCTTTCGGCCTGTTCTATATTTTTGGAAAACTGGTATTCGCGTATGATGCGCACATCGGCCAGCCCCATACCAAAGGCCGACAAAACACCGGCAAACGGGTGGATAAAAATACGCTCCATGCCCAGCACATCAGCCACCTGACAGGCATGTTGCCCACCCGCCCCGCCAAAACAGTTCATGGTGTATTTGGTCGCGTCATAACCCCGCTGCACACTGATTTTTTTGATGGCATTGGCCATATTTTCAACGGCAATGCGCAAAAAACCCTCGGCCAGATCTTCGGCACTGCGACGGGGTTCGCCGGTTTCATCGGCAATTTGATCTGCCAAGGTTTCAAACTTGCCGCGCACCGTGTCAACATCCAGCGGCGCATCAGCATTCGGGCCAAACACATGCGGGAAATGATCGGGCTGCACCTTGCCCAGCAACACGTTGCAATCGGTCACGGCCAGCGGCCCGCCGCGGCGATAACTGGCAGGTCCGGGATTGGCCCCGGCGCTTTGGGGTCCAACCTGCATGCGCCCGTTTGAATAGGACAGGATCGAGCCACCACCGGCCGCCACCGTATGAATGTCCATCATCGGCGCGCGCATTCGAACGCCCGCGACCTCGGTTTCAAAGCTGCGCTCGAATTCACCCGCGTAATGGCAGACATCGGTCGAGGTGCCGCCCATGTCAAAGCCGATCAACTTATCCGCGCCAATGGCCGCCGCCGTGCGCACCATGCCGACAACGCCACCGGCAGGGCCGGACAGGATGGCGTCTTTGCCGTGAAACAACGCCGCATCGGTCAGACCGCCGTTGGACTGCATGAACATCAGCGATTTACAGCCACCCTTTGCAGCGCCCAAAGCATCGGAAACCTGCGCCACGTAACGGCGCAAGATTGGCGATAGATAAGCATCAACCACCGTGGTGTCGCCGCGCGAAACCAGTTTGATCAACGGGCTGACTTTGTGGCTGAGCGAGATTTGCTCAAAGCCGGTTTGTTTGGCAATTTCACCGATTTTGATTTCGTGATCATGAAACCGGTAGCCGTGCATCAGGGCAATGGCAACCGAGCGATAGCCGCGCCCGTAAGCATCAGACAAGGCATCACTTATTTCGCCCAGATCCAGTGGATTAATAACCGTGCCATCGGCGTCCAGACGCGCGTCAACCTCAATCACTTCTTCATAAAGCAGCTCTGGCAACACGATATTCAGATCAAACAGTTTGGGCCGGTTTTGATAGCCAATGCGCAACAAATCACGCAGGCCTTTGGTGATCAGCAACAGGGTGCGATCGCCCTTGCGTTCGAGCAACGCGTTGGTGGCAACGGTGGTGCCCATTTTAACCGCATCGATCAGGCCCGCCGGGATTGTTTGATCGTGGCGCAAGCCTAACAAATCGCGGATGCCCTGCACGGCGGCATCTTTGTATTGCTCGGGATTTTCCGACAACAGTTTGTGCGATTGCAGCGATCCGTCCGGTTTGCGCGCAACAATATCGGTAAAGGTGCCACCGCGATCAACCCAGAATTGCCACATGTATTTTGCTCCTTGGATGCGAAAAAGCCGGACTTTTTTGCAGTCGTTAAAATGTTAAATCGAGATAATTATCTACATATATTTTGTGTTTGATGACCCACCCAACCGGCAGAGTATCGCAACATCATCGGGCACAGTTCCCATCTCCTTAAATACTCCTTGCACCTTTTTCAAAACGCTGGCAAATTGTCAACGTTATATAAACGTAAAGCCTGATATAAATCGGCTCACACTTGGGAGAAAAACCGATGATGATGAAATATGCCGCCGCCTTTGCGGCGATGATTGCTCTTGGCGTTCCGGCCACTGCCGAAAAATGGGACATGCCAACCCCCTATGGCGACAGCACATTCCATACCGTTAACATCCAGAAATTTGCTGATGATGTCACTGCGGCAACCAACGGTGATTTGACCATCACCCTTCACACAGCAGGATCGCTATTTCCCCATGCGGAAATCAAAAATGCAGTTCGCTCGCGTCAGGTTGCCTTGGGCGAATTTTTTCTGTCGCGCCTGTCAAACGAGGATTTGGCATATGGCATCGATAGCCAGCCCTTCGTTGCAACCAGCTATGAGGATGCCGCGAAGCTTTGGGCAGCACAAAAACCGGTCATCACTAAATTGTTGGCCAAAGAAGGCCTGATGCCTTTATTTGCGGTTCCGTGGCCGGCGCAGGGTCTGTACACCAACGGCGAAATTGCGACAGTGGCTGATCTGTCCGGGCTACGGTTCCGGGCTTATAATGCAGCATTGGAAGAATTCGCAACGCTTGCAAAAGCCGCACCTGTTCAAATCGAGGCTTCAGATATTGCCCAAGCCTTTGCTACCGGACAGGCTCAGGCGATGATCACATCACCTTCAACCGGTGCCAATTCCAAGGCGTGGGATTTTGTAACGCATTATACCCAGATTGACGCTTGGTTGCCAAAAAACATCGTTGTGGTGAATGTTCGCGTGTTTGATGCTTTGTCACCCGAGGTTCAGGCCGCCGTGCTAAAAGCCGCCGCTGACGCAGAGGCGCGCGGTTGGGAAATGTCCAAAGCCGAGGCCGCGACAAAAACGCAGGTGATGGCCGATAACGGCATTATCGTAGCCGCCCCAACAGCCGAGTTGGTCACAGGTTTGCAAACCATCGGCGCAACCATGCTGGACAATTGGAAAAGCAATGCAAGTGAAGACGCGCTGTCAATTCTGAACACGTTTCAGAACTAAATAGCCGCCATCATGCCCGTGTCAGGTTTTCTGGCGCGGGTTTCATGCTTTGGGGTTTGAAAAGGTTCAGACATGCGCAGGATACTTGATACCGCATACAAAGCCGCAGGTGGTCTGGCCGCGCTGTCGATACTCGGGATATGCCTGCTGGTGTCTGCTCAGGTTATGCTGAATATTCTGGCGCGCATTGGCGGGCCAAACTGGTCATTTACAATCCCGTCATATGCCGATTTCGCAGGTTATTTTCTGGCAACGGCATCGTTTATGGCCATGGCTTATACCTTGCGGGCGGGCAGCCATATCAGGGTCAATCTTCTGGTGCAAAACCTGCCGGAAAAGCCGCGCTGGATCTTGGAATTATTCGCGCTTTCACTTGGGGCTGTAATGGCAGGATATGCCACTTATTTCACCGCATCCCTGCTTGGGGAAAGCTATCACTACGGCGACATGTCGACCGGAATGATCGCGGTTCCGTTGTGGATTCCACAGCTGGCGATGGTCGGCGGCTTGGGCCTGCTAACAATAGCATTTTTAGATACTCTGACCGAGGCATTGCTGGCGCGTGCCCCTGTTATTCATGATGCGGGCATGGAATAAACTATGTTTGACACACTCTCTGATCCAATGATTTTTGCCGTATTGCTCGGTCTTTTATTGCTTTTGCTGGCGGCTGGCGTTTGGGTGGCTGTATCTTTAATGTTGATGGCGTTCTTTGCCATTGCGGTATTTTCCAATGCCCCCGAGGGTCTGGTTTTGGCAACAACCCTGTGGGGCCATAGCCATTCATGGCCACTGGCCGCCTTGCCATTATTCATTTTAATGGGCGAAATTCTTTTGCGATCAAAGCTAAGCGAAGATATGTTTTCCGGCCTTGCCCCGTGGCTTGGGCGCGTTCCGGGACGATTGTTGCATGTAAATATTCTGGGCTGTGCAATATTTGCGGCGGTTTCCGGATCATCCGCGGCAACGGCTGCCACCATTGGCCGGATGTCGGTTCCCGAACTAAAACAACGGGGTTATCCGGAAAAACTGATCTTGGGCACACTGGCGGGATCAGCCACTTTGGGGCTGTTAATTCCGCCCTCGATCATCCTGATCGTTTACGGTGTTGCAACCGAACAATCCATCGCCCGCCTGTTCATCGCCGGTGTTTTGCCCGGCATTTTGCTGGTTGGCCTGTTCGCCGGTTATGTGGCGATCAAAGCAAAGCTGGATCCAGCCTCAATTCCGGCTGAAACACAACACTATACGTTTGGTCAAAAGCTGCGGGCATCAAGGCGCCTGATACCCGTGATGCTGTTGATCGGCGGTGTTATAGGCTCGATTTACACAGGCGTTGCCTCGCCGACGGATGCCGCCGCGCTGGGTGTTTTGCTGGCAAGTTTGCTGGCGGTAGCCTCGGGGAATTTTGGCCGCAAGAAATTCATAGCAGCCCTGATGTCGGCCACCAGAACCTCCTGCATGATTGCGTTTATCCTGCTAGGCGCGGCGTTTTTATCTATTGCTATGGGCTTTACCGGCATCCCGCGCAATCTGGCCAACTGGATCAGCACATTTAACCTGTCGCCTTATGCGTTGCTGGCAGTTTTAACCGTATTCTTTATAATTCTGGGCTGCTTTCTGGATGGAATTTCGGTTGTGGTCCTGACAACTTCAATCATCCTGCCGATGGTCGAGGCGGCAGGAATTGATCCGCTCTGGTTCGGAATTTATCTGGTTCTGGTGGTTGAAATGAGCCAGATTACACCGCCGGTTGGCTTTAATTTATTTGTGATTCAGGGGCTGACGGGCATCAATATCCTGCGTGTCGCCGCAGCGGCAATGCCGTTTTTCTTTCTGCTGTTGTTGGGCGCATTGATCATCACCGTATTTCCGTCAATCGTGACTTACCTACCAAATGCAATGGGTAACTAAAGCGAGGATGCCGCGCGACTGGCTTGATCGTAATGCCCTGACAGTGATCTCAGACTGGTGGCGATTTTGCTGAATTCCTCACCGGTTATTCCCGTGCCGGGGATGCCCTCTATCAGACACTGGTTGCGAATTTTACGGTAACGCTCGCACAATTTTCGACCGGCGTCAGAGGTGCGGTAAAACACTTCCTTGCCGCGTTTTTCAGAAGTCAAAAGGTCCAGATTTCGCAATTTTCGCAATGCGTAATTGATCGTATGGCTGTCTTCCATATTTAAAAGAAAGCTAATATCCGTTAGCCGCTTTTCACGATCCCGATGATTGGTATTGTGCAAAACAAGGATTTCCAGCGCGCTTAATTCAGGCATCCCTGCGGCGGCCATGCAACGCTGCATCCAGCGACTAAAGGCGTTATAAGCGATAATCAGGCCATATTCGAATTCCGATGCCTCCCAACCTTCACCTTCTGCAAGATGGCGGGACGAAACTATTCGGCGACGGTTAGCTGGGGATGACATAAAATTTCCAAATGCACGTTGACAATTTGCAACTGTTTTATCAGCAATCAGTAAATGTTACGAGGGTGAATATTGAACAATTCCGACAATCTGAACCTGTCTTGCAGCTATTTCCTCCTAGCCAAGCCAATGTTTCGTTCCGGTTTTGTCATCCTTTAGCTGTTATCATCCAGACACAAACCAATTTCAGGAAGGTGGCGTCATGACGAACCAAAACCGAAGTTTTAATCCTTCGCAAAAGGTTCAATCAGCTGTGTTTGCGGAAACAGTTCGGTGATGTCTGCGGCAGAATTTTTTAGAAAAATCAATTTCACGTTGGCACCTGCATCCATCGTGGCAAAAGCATCCAATCCGTTTTGGCGCGCTTGCCATAGTTGCTCCAGCACCGACCAGCTTTGTGGTTTTAAATAAGATAGCGCCGGACGCGCGGCCATCATTGTGGCGTGCATGGCCAAGGCATTGGCCTCCGCTAGCGCGCCCAAAGTGGTGAAATCATGTTCCTGAACGGCCGTCAGAATGCTGGTGCAATCGGCTTCGGCCTGTTTTGGCCAAGTGGCAAAAAGCGGGCTGGTTTTTACGGTGTGGTTCATACCATCGCGCGAAGAATACGCCTTGGGTCCGGTATCCACAGGTATAATCGCAATGCGAAATTCGGGCCATTTGATATCCAGCGGTTTGGCAAAACTGTCGCTGCCATCATCCATCTGCCCGCGCTCCCAACGCACAAAACCGTGCCATAATGACCGCGTGGCGCTGCCACTGCCTAAACGCGCCAGCATCGAAAGCACG
>DOHJ01000113.1 GCA_003535335.1 Paracoccaceae bacterium
AGTATGAATTGGTTGAATGGTGCCGGTTTACGCGACACCCGCCAGGGTCTGTCTTTGGCTAAATTACTGGTCGGGGATGGCAAAGACCGCCATGTTACGGCCGAAAGCCTGTATATGTCAGTGCAAAAAACCGGTGAGAAGGTCTCGCTTGCGACGGTTTACAACACTCTGCGGGCCTTTTGTCAGGCCGGTTTGCTGCGTGAAATCATGGTTGATGGTGCCATGAGCTATTTTGACACCAACATGACGGATCACCCGCATTTCTTTTGGGAAGACAGTGCCGAATTGATGGACGCCCCGAATGAAGAACTGGTGATCAGCCAGCTACCAACCGCGCCTGACGGGGCCGAAGTTAGCAAGGTGGATGTGGTGATCAGGTTGCGTCGGGTTTAAGCGGCTTTATGCGCCGGTGTTCATTTCAACCCCGAGCGCCTTGGCCACCGTAAATATATCCTTGTCGCCGCGACCACACATGTTCATGCAAATCAGGTGATCTTTGGGTAAGCTAGGCGCGATTTTCATCACATGGGCCAGCGCGTGGGATGGTTCAAGCGCCGGAATAATGCCCTCTAATTCACAGCATAACTGAAACGCTTCCAAAGCCTCGACATCGGTGATTGCCACATATTGGGCGCGGCCAATATCGTGCAGCCAGCTGTGTTCGGGGCCAATTCCGGGGTAATCCAGACCGGCGGAAATCGAAAACCCTTCCAGAATCTGGCCATCATCATCTTGCAATAAATAGGTACGGTTGCCGTGCAGCACGCCGGGTCGACCGCCGGTTAAGGATGCGCAATGCTCCATTTTGGCGTTCACACCCTTGCCGCCGGCTTCGACGCCAATAATCTGCACATCTTCGTCATCCAGAAACGGAAAAAACAGCCCCATCGCGTTGGAGCCACCGCCAATCGCGGCAACCAAAGTATCAGGCAGCCGGCCTTCGGCCTTGTGCATTTGCTGCTTGGCCTCGTTGCCGATAATGGCCTGAAAATCACGCACCATGGCGGGGTAGGGGTGCGGGCCGGCCACTGTGCCGATGCAATAAAACGTGTCATCCACATTGGTTACCCAATCGCGCATGGCGTCGTTCATTGCATCCTTTAGCGTGCCGCGACCTGATGTCACCGATACCACCTCGGCCCCTAAAAGGCGCATGCGAAACACATTGGGCGCTTGGCGTTCAACATCATGCGCGCCCATGTAAACCACGCATTTCAGGCCGAATTTGGCGCAAACGGTTGCCGTTGCCACTCCGTGCTGGCCAGCACCGGTTTCGGCAATGATGCGGGTTTTGCCCATGCGCCGCGCCAAAATAATCTGGCCCAGAACATTGTTGATTTTATGGGCGCCGGTGTGGTTTAGCTCGTCGCGTTTCAGGTAAATTTTTGCACCGCCCAGATGACCGGTCAAACGGTCGGCAAAATAGAGCGGGCTGGGGCGGCCAACGTAATGGGTCCACAGATCATTCATTTCGGCCCAGAAACTGTCATCGGTTTTGGCATGCTCGTATTGCTGCTCTAACGACAGGATCAGCGGCATCAGGGTTTCCGATACAAACCGGCCGCCAAAATCGCCAAATCGCCCCTGCTCGTCGGGTCCGGTTTTATAGCTGTTTGGTTTCTGGCTCATCTTGTCTCTCCCTGTGCTGCCCTTTGCGCCGCACCAATAAAGCGGGCGATCAATTCAGTGTCCTTTACCCCTGTGGCGCTTTCCACGCCAGAGGAAACATCAACTTGTTGCGCCCCGGTCAGGTTGATTGCCCGGACCACATTATCAGGCGTCAGGCCGCCGGCCAGCATCCAAGGCAGGCTCCAGCGGCGATTGGCAATCAGCCGCCAGTCAAAGGCCAGCCCGTTGCCACCGGGCAAATCAGCGTCTTTTGGCGGCTTGGCATCTACCAAAATCTGATCGGCGATCTGCGCATAATCATCCAGCGCAGCCAGATCGCATTTATCAGCCACGCCAACAGCTTTCATCACAGGCAGGCCGTATCGTTTTTGCACTTGGGCCACGCGCTCGACCGTTTCGGAGCCGTGCAATTGCAGCATATCCAAGGGAACCGCATCCATAATTGCATCAAGAGTAGTGTTGTTTGCATTTACTGTCAGCGCGACCTTGGTCATGTTGGATGGTGCATTTTCTGCCAGCAAGGCAGCCTGTTCAATGGTCACATTTCGCGGGGATTTATCAAAAAACACAAAGCCAAGATAATCCGCACCGGCCGTCGCTGCAGCTTGGACATGTTCAGGCCTGCTCAGCCCGCAAATTTTAACTTTGATTATATCAGCCATAAGGCGCGTTTAACGGCTTTAGGCGCTCTTCTCAAGCAGGGCGAGGATTTCATCCTGATCGGCAGGTTTTTCACCCTTCAAACGCACCACTTCGCGCTCCAGATCTTTGACATCACGCCGTGCTTTGGCTGCTTCGCTGCGAATTTTATGTTCGCGCAGCCATTCCCAGACAAACCCGACAAGCAGGCCGGCAATAATGCCACCAAAGATGATAACAAACAGCGGTAATTCCAGCGTGTTTGGCAAACCTGCAAAGCCAGCCAGCTGTTCGGGCAGCAAGTGCAGGGTTACAGCCCCACGGTTTGCCATGGCAACTGTGACCAGACAGATGGCAAGCACCAGATAGAATGCATAACGAATATAGCGCATGAATTTGCCCTCGAATTAATCTGTGATTTTAGCTTATTTACCGTTTAAACGATCCCGTAGCAATTTGCCAGTTTTGAAAAACGGCACATGTTTTTCATCGACTTTAACAGATTCGCCAGTGCGGGGGTTTCGCCCGATGCGCGCATCGCGTTTTTTGACCGAAAAAGCACCAAAACCGCGCAGCTCTACCCGATCGCCATTTGCCATTGCGTCTATGATCTGAACGAAGACTGTATCGACGATGCGTTCAACGTCCCGTTGATAAAGATGTGGATTTTCATCCGCAATTTTCTGAACCAACTCTGATCTAATCATTTAATAATCCCCCGATAAAATTTGAACGCAAACAAGAATGCTTTGGTAGTGATATTGCACCTTTAGCGAGCACTATATGCAAATAATCACGATTTAGAAAGTAATGTGATAGAAAAGGTTGGAAAAAATCATGCTAATGCGCTGATTTTGAGCAATATTACGCCACAGCTAAACTGAAAATAGCTGACTGGCAAATATGGCCGGCAATTAGTCAACATTCGTCGAGCCAGCGATTCGCAAAAAATAGCGGCCCGGTAAATTGCCGGGCCGCTAAAATATCGTTATTAAGCTGCGTGATTATTCGTCGTCGCCTTTCAGCGCCGCGCCCAGAATATCACCTAGTGAAGCACCGGAAACCGAGGATCCGTATTGTGCCACGGCTTCTTTTTCTTCGGCAATCTCGCGTGCTTTGATCGACAGACCCAAACGGCGGGTTTTGTTGTCGACGTTGGTTACGCGAACGTCGATTTTATCACCGACGCCGAAACGCTCGGGGCGCTGTTCGGCGCGATCACGCGACAGATCCGAGCGACGGATAAAGGATTTCATGCCTTCATAAGTCACTTCAATGCCGCCATCCTCGATCGAGGTCACTTCGACAGTGATGATTGAACCGCGTTTAACGCCATCGGTTGCGCCGTCAAACGGATCATCGCCCAGTGCTTTGACTGACAGTGAAATGCGTTCTTTTTCAACGTCAACTTCGGTGACAACGGCCTTGACCACATCGTTTTTGTGGAAATTGTCAATCACGTCTTCGCCACGGCCTTCCCATGTCA
>DOHJ01000111.1:0-3984 GCA_003535335.1 Paracoccaceae bacterium
ATCCAAAATCACCAAATCCGGCGCATGGCGCAGCACAGCTTCAAACGCAGTTCGCCCGTCCTCGTGGGCCGTCACGGCCCAGCCGTCGCGTTTCAGGATGAAGCTGATGGCTTCGATGATGTTTGGCTCATCTTCAATCAGAAGAATTTTCTTGCCCATCTGTCAGGCTCCTTTTGACAGTTGGCCATATGGCTTTGACTGCAGTATCTACAGAATGCGCTAAAAAGTCAAAACATCCTGAAGGTTGTCTGTCGACGGCTTAAGGCGGGACCCTACGGCCATCAGGTGTTGATCAAATCCTTGGCGTGGCGCTGCAATAAGGCAAGCCCCAGAAAAAGAGTGATTGCACCGATAAAGATCGGGTAGCCCAGCTGAACATAATTACCATCGTAACTGCTATAAAAACCTTTTCTGGTTTGCCCGATTATATGAACCAGCGGATTGTACCATAAAATATTTTGAACCCAGGCTGGCAGCGCATCAAATAGGTAAAAAATACAGGAGATAATGAAAATAGGCCGAGTAATAATGCTCCATAATTGACGCCAGGATGGTAGTAAATGTATTAATACACAGTTTAAAACACCGATGCCCAAACCAAGGAATGCAGCCGCCATAAATGCAAAGAATATAGCGGCAAAATCAAACTGTGTGGTGACCGAACTGATTTGGAAAATTCCCCATAATACGATTACAGCCACCAGTATCTGGGTCAGGAAAACCAGAATAAACCTGCTGATAATCGCATCCATATAAGTAACACGCGGATAAAACAGCAACTGGGTATTTTCACGCAATGCGACCCCGATTTTAGCCTGCATAGTATTATAAAGCATAAAAGGCAGATAGCCGGTTGCGTAAAACAGCGGAAAGCTTTCACCAATTGCCGGGGTGCTGAGCGCGATTGAAAATGCCAGTGACAACATAGCGATTGCGCCAATTGGCTCTAGGATTGCCCACAAATAGCCCAATGCAGAGCGGCCATAGGACGTGGCCATCTCTCGCATAATCAACGCAAATATCACACGCGCAAATCTAGGAAGTTTAAACTGAAATTTTACTCTCATCTGGATATATGACTACTTCATAGATTGTATGATACCTTCCAAACGTATAGTGGGGGTTGAAGAAGGGGGCAAGTGTCCCAATATTTACGGAGTGGGCCGCTTGACTAAAAAGCCAGCAAAACCTGCAACTAAAGGCGCTACAAAAAATATCCCACCTGTTGGCGCGAATCCTGCACCAATTGCCGATGTTGCCCCCCCTGCGCGGGTAAGGCGACGCCACCGTGTCCTGTTCTTGAGCTTTTTGCTGTTTGTTTTAGCTCCGGCGGGTATAGCGATATATTACATGTACGAAATCGCCGAAGACCAGTATTCTTCCCGGGTCAGCTTTTCGATCCGCTCGGAAGAATTTACAAATCCGCTGGATGCGTTTAGCAGCCTTGGCCAAATATCAACCGGATCATCACCCGATGCCAGCATATTGAATGAATATATCCGCAGCCAAATAATGCTAGAAGAAATCAGCGACAAAATTGATTTGCGTGCCATCTATTCCAAGCCGGAAAATGACCCTCTGTTTACCTTTGATCCCAATGGCTCAATCGAAGACCTTTTGCGCTACTGGCAGTGGATGACATATGTATCATACGATGCCGGAACCGGCCTGATTGATATCGAAGTCTTTGCCTTTACCGCCCACGACGCCCACTTGATTGCCACCCAGATTATGCAAACCAGTAATGCTTTGGTTGACAAACTGTCGCATATTTCACGCAAAGACACGACAAAAGACGCGCTTTTTGAGCTGGATCGTGCAAACGAGCGTCTTTCGCAAGCCCACCAAAAATTGGGGGATTTCCGCGACGCCAGACAAACAATCGACCCGCTGGCCGATCTGGAAAGCCGGATGGGGGTATTGACTGCATTACAGCAACAACTCGCCAGCGCCATTATTGAACACGATCTGTTGGCCGAAACCACCAGTCTGGCTGATCCACGTCTTGAAAACATGATCCGCAGGGTTGATGCAATTCAGGCGCGGATAGATCAGGAGCGCAGCAAAATCGGCCAGACATCGGACGGTGAAGGCAGCGCGCTGGCATCTGTGGTTGGCCAGTATGAACGGCTTTTGGCCGACCGCGAATTTGCTGCGACTGCTTATCTTGCTGCTGCGGCCAATTATGATCTCGCCCTTGCCGAAGCCCGGCGTAAAAGCCGTTATTTGGCGGCCCATATCCCCCCAACCATGGCTCAAACCCCGCAATACCCGCAACGATTATTGATCGTGCTTAGTGTTTTTGGCGGCGCATTACTTTTCTGGATGATTTCGGTTCTGACTGTTTACGCAATGCTGGATCGTCGCTGAGTTATGATTCAACTGGAAAACCTCACGAAATATTTTATGGTTAACGGATCTCGAAGCTACGTTGCCCGAAACCTGAACATAACATTAGCCGACAGAGCATCCATTGGGCTTTTGGGGCGCAATGGTGCGGGTAAATCGACATTGCTAAAAGTGATTTCGGGCACAATGCTTCCAGATGACGGCCGGGTCATCAGCACCGGTGATATCTCATGGCAGATCGGTTTTGCCGGAAGCTTTCACCCCGAGCTGAGCGGAGCTCAAAATGTCCGGTTCATCGCGCGTGTCTATGGGGTGGATTCCGATATCCTGATCTCGTTTGTAAAGGATTTTGCCGAGCTGGGGGAAAATTTTCACACGCCATTTCGCACCTATTCGGCCGGAATGCGCGCGCGTCTGGCGTTTGGTGTCTCGATGGGGGTGCCTTTTTCCTATTATTTGATTGATGAGGTTACCGCTGTTGGCGATTCTTCATTTCGCAAGAAATGCACGGATGTTTTGCACAAACGTTTAAAAACCGCCGGCGCAATTGTTGTCTCGCACTCAAGCGAAACTTTATTGTCACTTTGCAAATCCGGCATGGTTTTGGAAAATGGTCGGCTTACGTGGCATGATGATATCAAAGACGCCATCGCCGAACACGAAACCCGCATGTTGGCGGGCTGATGCGAATTTCTTGCAAGTTGCTCAACTGCATTGGGGTGGATTGCGCTGACCAAACTGTATTTACTCGGCTGCACTCGCGGCATATTTGGTTTCGCACAAGGCGTTGCAACCAATCAGGCTAGGCCCGCTCAGAATACTCCATGGAAATCGTATCAATAATAACGTCTTCATCCGGCCCGATAAACGGCGGGACCATAACCTTGACACCATTTTCCAGCGTTGCGGGTTTGAACGATTTGGTCGCGGTTTGCCCTTTAACCACCGGCTCGGTTTCAACAACCTTGCAGGTGACTTTTTGTGGCAAGGTGGCGCTAAGCGCTTCGGATTCGTGATATTCAATCACGACAGTCATGCCATCTTGTAAAAAAGCGCGCCGTTCCGCCAAAATATCAGCGGGCAATTCGATTTGTTCGTAGGTATCCATATCCATAAACACCAGCATGCCGGCATTTTCATATAAAAATTGTTGGTCTTTTTGCTCTAAACGTACACGTTCAACCTTGTCGGCGGCGCGAAACCGTTCGTTTAATTTTGAACCGTTGCGCAGGTTTTTCATTTCCACTTGGGCAAAGGCACCACCCTTGCCAGGCTTTACATGACCGACCTTTACAGCAACCCATAAAGAGTTGTTGTGTTCCAGTACGTTACCGGGGCGAATTTCATTTCCGTTAATTTTGGGCATTTATGACAAAACCATGACAAAAGGTTGAAAGAAGTTTAACAAACCCTATATATAGGTGAACCTTCAGGGGTCAAGGCAATGATATAGTAGCTGGTTAAGTTGAGTTATGCGCTGAGTGCATGGGTGGTATGCAAAAAGAAACTACCCGAATCACTTTGAATAGTCCATAAGGAACGTCATGCCAGAATAACAAGAGAAAAAAGGACCATAAATGCGAGATTTCGTAGACGGCACAGCATTCAACCATGAACAAGGTAACCGTTCCCGCA
>DOHJ01000111.1:4075-6191 GCA_003535335.1 Paracoccaceae bacterium
TAACAAACCCTATATATAGGTGGACCTTCAGGGGTCAAGGCAATGATATAGTAGCTGGTTAAGCTGAGTTATGCGCTGAGTGCATGGGTGGTATGCAAAAAGAAACTACCCGAATCACTTTGAATAGTCCATAAGGAACGTCATGCCAGAATAACAAGAGCAAAAAGGACCACAAATGCGAGATTTCGTAGACGGCACAGCATTCAACCACGAACAAGGTAACCGTTCCCGCAAGCTTTTTGCTGCTGTGGTTTTAGCTGCACTTGATGACGCGATTGCCGATGACAAAAAATACGGCAATGGCCCGGAACAGATTGCCCGTTGGGCACGCTCGCGCGATGGCCGCGAAGTTCTGTCTTGTGCAGGAATTGACCCGAATGAACGCGTGGTATCCGGCCTGATGGCATTTGTCGGCAATGGTGTGCGCACTTCTGTTGCTCTTTCGCGCGAAGAAAGCGAACGCCGCCAACAGGCAGAAGCTGCCTAGAGCGCTTTTAGCCAAAGCATAATATGCGTATTATTTCAAAAGCCCGTGCCTATGACTGGCGCGGGTTTTGTTTTTCAACTTGTTGAATCCACACCAATATAAGTTTGTTCGATTTTTGCTTGACCGATGTGATTCGGCTGAGCTATAGGTTGAGTCAAGTTGTTATTGGGACGGAGCAGGAACCAAGCATAATAGTGCTGGTTTGAATTACAGGCAAACGAATAGTAAGATCAGCAAGCAACATTTAAGTCAGCCACACTGATCTTACTTTCAACAAAAACACCGTCCCTGTTTTATATACTTGCTGATCGAAGCGGTCGGAAGGGCAGAAAATGCGGAAGAATATACTCGTGACAACAGGCGTGTTCACAGTGATTGCATGCGGAATGCTCTTGCTTTTTGGCGGCGAAAACCAACCGGCCAACACCCAATACGTGTCGGCGCAAATCAATGTGTCACAAGATATTTCAGTGCGCCATCCATTGCCAGCGGGCAGTAACGCGCCAGAAACCCGCTTTGTTCCTGATACAAATATCGATCAAATGATGTCCTCAATCCTTAATGATTTAAGAAACATCCCGGCAAATCCAGATACCGCCTCAACCATGGCCGCGGACACGCCGGAAATGGCACCGGATATTCAAAAACCGGCTAGTGCTGCGGATTTAAATCTGGCCCGAAACAGCGCCATGCCAACCCCTGCAATCCATAAAATACACAAGGTTAAACCGGGCGAGAGTCTGGCTACAATTGCAATTCTCTATTATGGTCACAAAGACGGGTTTACGGCGATTTACAAGGCAAACAAACCCCAAATCTCAAGCCCTCACAAAATACGGGTTGGGCAAATGTTGATCATTCCCAAACTTTAACTGCCACGATAAGTAGAATATCCAAACGGTGATAGCAGTAGCGGCACGTGGTAATGGCTGTCCACATCAGTAATGCCAAAACGGATCGGGATAACGTCCAGAAACCGTATGGCTTTCGCTGTTTTTTCCAGCCGATCCAGATAATCACCGGCGTGAAAGACCAGCTCGCAAGTCCCCGTAGAAAATTCGGCTGCTGGCAAAATCTGCCCATCTGTGCGCCCGTCGCTGTTGGTGGGCAGGCTGCGGATATGATTGCGCTGATCAGCCTCAATCACAAATAGATCGATCACCAAGCCCGCCACCGGAACCCCGCGCGCAGTGTCCAGAACATGTGTTGTCAGAAATCCTTTGGCCATTTATCCGCCCTTTCATTTTACCGCAGTTTGCATTGCTTGCGTATAAGAATCGAGGCCTTAAAATCAAAACAGCACTTTCAGGCATATTTTGAAAATCAATTTTGATTATATGGTTTATAATGATCCAATCCGAAAAAAGAGGCAAACGATGAAACGCTATCCGCGAAATATGCAAGGTTACGGCCAAACACCAGCCGATGCCAACTGGCCGGATGCTGCCAAAATCGCGGTGCAATTCGTGGTGAATTTTGAGGAAGGTGGCAAAAATAACATCCAGCATGGTGACGCAGCTTGCGAGGCATTTTTGTCCGAAATCGTTGGTGCAACCGCTTGGCCGGATCAACGTCACTGGAATATGGAGAGCATCTATGAATACGGCGCGCGTGCCGGTTCAGGTGGCG
>DOHJ01000111.1:6523-6812 GCA_003535335.1 Paracoccaceae bacterium
TGCCGGTTGGGAAATTGCCAGCCACGGGTTGAAATGAATTGAGTACAAGGATTACAAAGACCTCTGCGTGATACGGTATTTTGACCACCATTGTGACCCTGGTTCGCGCTTATTGCTCCGCCAATTTCTGTTTGGCGGATTGAGTTTGTCTGTTTTGGTTATGCACTTGTCGAGGTTTGTGGTGTTAAGGTTATCTTGTTTGCGGCCTTGAGCAGGTTCTGCGAGATGGTAGCCATGACCACTCGCATGGGTTTTGGCAACGCCAAAGTAGCGGGCACGGTGCAATCCA
>DOHJ01000125.1:0-2325 GCA_003535335.1 Paracoccaceae bacterium
CTCGACAGTTTCCACAGCCGAGCTTTCCAGCGCCTCAAACCCATAGCGATGATAAACCGCCGCAATCTGATCCAGCATGGTTTTGCGCGTGGCAACCTCTGCTCCGAAATAATCGCGAAAGCCCTTGGGCGGCAATGCCTTTGGGCGGGGCTGTTTTTTGGCTTTGGCCATGGCTTGATCCTCTGGGTTGCCTTCAGGTTAGGCTTTACCCAAAGCAGGCCACGGGGGCAAGGCGGGGCTGGCGTATCAGGCTTTAATAACGGACCTCGCAGGTGTATTTTTCGTAAACCCAACCGGAGGGACCGGAATAGCTTTCATCTTGCAGCCCCTTCATAATAACCACTTCGCGCCAGCCCTTCACGTTATAAGGCTCTAGCGACGTCATAAAGGTGTCTGGTCCCAACTTCATAATCATTTGGCATTTACTGGAGCCACAGGTGCGCAGGGCCAGAAAATTATCGCCTTTGGGGTTTAGGTTACATGTGACGTAGATTTGCCCCGAGTAGGCCTACAAAGCAGGTGATGACACGGGCAAGGCCAGCAAAGCTGCGGCAATGATTTTTAAGGGAGTTGTCAGTTTCATGCAGAGCATCCTTTGATAATAATTCACAACAAAATTTTACCAAACCCTGTGAACCACGGCAATGACCCGGATCAATTCCCTTGTTTTAGCGCCGTCGCAAATGTAACACTGCCACATGAGCAATGATGATATCACCCGGCTGCAAGAACAAATTTCCCATCTGATGCGTAGCGTTGATGATTTATCCGATATCGTCGCCCGTCAGGAAACCGAGATTTCGGTTCTGGACAACCGTGTGCGCATGTTGATGCAACGCGAGGCAGGGCGCGAGGCGGATGCGGGCGGATCGGTGGTTATGACCGATCAACGCCCGCCCCATTGGTAACCCCCGCCGATTCTGCTGAACCGACGGGGATAGTTGTGCTCTAAAAGCTCATCACTTGGGTATTTGGTGCAACCACGCGCGCACCCATTTCACCGGGTTTAGCGGCCGTAACCCCGTCAATCAGGATCGAAGCATCAGCAGCTTTGCCGGGCAGATAAATTGCGCAGACCTCAACCTTGGCGCCGGTTTTTTCCATGATGATTTTCATCAGGCCCTGCGGGCTCATTTTCATTGGAGGTTGCGGGGCTGTGGCCGAGGCGGGCGCGTCTTTCAGGGCGATGTCGGCGGCTGGCCCGCAAAGCAGAATATGGGCCTTTGCACCGGCTTTGGCCGCGTTCATGGTCAAAACCATCGCCATTAACTGGGTTTGGGCTTCGGGAGTTGTGACGATGGTTACCAATTTTTTGGCGTCTTCGGCTTGCGCTGCGCCTGCACTGGCAATCGTTGCGGTAATTGCAAGAATTTTAAGGGTTTTAAACATTTTAGTCCTCCTGATTTCACTTTGGTGAAAGGTGTAATGAATAAAACGATCCGTCCCATCCAGTGCTTTCATACTTTGCATAGAAAAAATGGAATGTGTTGGCTACAGCCAAATTGTCGCGCCTGAATAAGCTGGCGAAAACCTGCTTTGTCCGGGCATCTTGAATCAGCCTAAAACTGATGATCCGCCTTATCTGGACCGTGTCGAACTGGAGGTGATTTTGCCTTTATGTATCAGTATATCAAACCATTTAGCATTTGTAGCAAAGCGCGGATATGCGGTGACGTAAGCCGTAGTTTTTTCCAGTTTAGACACACGTTTTTCGGGGCAGGGTTTGCCATTTTCCGACTTGCACAACCTGGATTTTATCTGTTCATAGGCCGCATCGGTTGCATTAAGCGCGTAATCTTTGTTTGATTTGTCATAGCGCATATGTTCATGCAAAACCGGTGTATCAAGCATGGCCATTGCCGCGGTAAATTGAACTGCGCAGCCACCTTTCAAACCGGTTAGGTAAAATGTTCGCGGCTCTGTGATTGACGGGTTGCTATCATAAAGCCGGTAACCTTTGCCCTTTTTCGGAAACCGGTCAATTTCTTTGCCCAATGCTTTGCCTTTGACACCACAAGCCCGCCCGATTTCACCAAATGGCAACGCCGCATCCGGCGCGATTTCTGTGTTTTCAGCGACCCTGTTGCGGCGCGGGCCAAACAGGCCGGTTTTACCACGGGGGTTTTTTACAGCATCATCTTCGGTTGAAAGCGCTGAAACGGGCGTTACTTTCGCATCAGGCATTTTAGTGGTTTTTGCCGCTGTCATTTCGGGTTTGATCGGATCCGGCTCTTGGTCCATCGATACATCTTGGCCCAAGTCCTCTTTGGTTTTAGGCCCAAAAAATCCAAACAATCCTCGCTTGCGCGGTTTGTCAGGTGTAAT
>DOHJ01000125.1:2731-3982 GCA_003535335.1 Paracoccaceae bacterium
CGCTGTTTTCGGGGCCTCGACGTCAGGCGCGATCAAGCCGGCTGTGGGCACGCCCTCGGCCAAATCCACATCTGCCAGCCGTGGCAAATCCGGGGTGCCAAAACAGCCGGACAATATCAGCAACAGTGCTGAAAAAACATAAAACCGCATCGTTAACATTCCTCTACCATAATCACACCACCAAGGCTTTTGATTGCCCCTTTGATCTGTGGGTTCACCGGATAATCCTTTGCCAGCGAAATCTCAACCTCTCCTGGCAAATCGGCGTTGGTCAGGCAGAAAACCACCGGCCCCGCAGTGCGGGAACTGCCATCCTTAATCGCACGCTCCAGCACCGAAGCAACCGATGCCACCGCAGCTTCGTTTTCAACAAATATTTTCAAACCCATTGAACCGGCTTCGGCCGCCACCCCGTCAACCGCCTGCACGCCACGGGCCAGCAATTTTAGCTGCTCGCCCTCCATTGTGGCCTCGACGGTCAGAACCACGTTGTTGCCTGCTTCCAATAAATCACGCGCGGCTTCCAATGTGTCGGAAAACACCGTGACCTCGTAAATTCCGGTTGGATCAGAAAGTTGCGCAAAAGCAAACCGGTTGCCACGGGCCGATTTGCGCTCCTGTTTTCCCGAAACCGCCCCGCACATTTTAACCACACAAGCACCGGCTTCGGCTTTGCGCTTGACCTCGGTCAGGGTCATGACGCCTTTGCGTTTTAGCGGCACCATGTAATCATCCAGCGGATGGCCCGACAGATAAAATCCAACCGCCTTGTGTTCCTCGGATAAACGTTCATTCGGTAGCCAGTCGTCAACCCCCGCAAGGCGCGGTTCGGGCAGGTCATCGCCAGCCTCGCCAAACAGTGATACCTGATTTGAGGCGCGTTGTTCGTGAATGGCGGCCGAATAGGAGACCAGTTGTTCCAGCGCATTGAAAACCCGCGACCGATTGCGGTCCAGCACGTCAAAGGCACCGGCGCGCGCCAGCATTTCCAGCGGGCGTTTGCCAACCCGTTTCATATCGACCCGACGGGCAAAATCAAACAGGGTGGCAAAGGCTTTGTCGCCGCGCGCCGTGGTAATCAGGCGCATGGCCTCGACGCCGACGTTTTTTAAACCACCCAGCCCGTAAACCACCTTGCCGTCCGACACGCTAAATGTGGCATCCGAGGCATTGACGCAAGGCAGCACAATTTCCAGCCACAGTCCCTTGGTGATAAGATCTTTGTAAACGCCCAGCTTGTCGGTCAGATGG
>DOHJ01000095.1 GCA_003535335.1 Paracoccaceae bacterium
CCATTTCAATCCTGCGCGGCATCAAGGAAAAATACGAGCTGCACCACGGCGTGCGGATTTCCGACAGTGCGTTGGTTGCTGCTGCCACACTGAGCCACCGTTATATTACGGACAGGTTTTTGCCCGACAAGGCGATTGATCTGATGGACGAGGCCGCCAGTCGTTTGCGCATGGAGGTCGATAGCAAACCAGAGGAGCTGGATGCGCTGGACCGCGAGATTATGCAAAAGCAGATCGAGGCGGAAGCCCTGAAAAAAGAGGATGATGCGGCCAGCAAAGACCGGCTGCAAACCTTGGAAAAAGAATTGGGCGAATTGATGGAGAGATCGGGCGAAATGACAGCCCAATGGCAGGCCGAGCGTGACAAACTGGCCAGTGCGCGCGACATCAAGGAAGAGCTGGAAGGCGCCCGTGCCGAGCTGGAGATTTCCAAGCGCGAGGGTGATTTGGCCAAGGCGGGCGAATTGTCATACTCGATCATTCCGGCGCTTGAGGCCAAGTTGAAAGAGGCTGAAACGGCCGAAACCGATGTGATGGTTGAAGAAGCCGTGCGGCCCGAGCAAATCGCACAGGTGGTGGAGCGCTGGACCGGAATTCCGACCAGTAAAATGCTGGAAGGCGAGCGCGACAAGCTGTTGAAAATGGAAGAGGCTATCGGTAAACGGGTGATTGGCCAGAAAACGGCCGTAACCGCCGTTGCCAATTCGGTGCGTCGTGCGCGGGCCGGGCTAAATGACCCGAACCGGCCGTTGGGCAGCTTCCTGTTTTTAGGGCCAACCGGCGTGGGTAAAACCGAGCTGACCAAGGCGCTGGCCGAATATCTGTTTGATGACGATCACGCCATGGTGCGGGTTGATATGTCGGAATATATGGAAAAACATTCGGTGGCCCGTCTGGTCGGTGCGCCTCCGGGTTATGTTGGTTATGACGAAGGCGGGGTTTTGACCGAGGCCGTGCGGCGCAAACCCTATCAGGTGATCCTGTTTGACGAGGTCGAAAAGGCGCATCCCGATGTGTTCAATGTGCTGTTGCAGGTGCTGGACGACGGTGTTTTGACCGACGGGCAGGGCCGCACGGTGGATTTTAAGCAAACCCTGATTATCCTGACCAGCAACCTTGGATCACAAGCGCTAAGCCAGCTGCCCGAAGGCTCGGATGCCGGGCAGGCCAAAGAGCAGGTGATGGATGCGGTGCGCGGGCATTTCCGGCCCGAATTCCTGAACCGTCTGGACGAGATCGTGATTTTTGATCGACTGGCGCGCGAAGACATGAGCGGCATTGTTGATATTCAGCTTGGTTTGCTGGACAAACGTTTGGCCGCGCGTAAAATCAGGCTTGAACTGGATGATGCGGCGCGCAAATGGTTGGGTGACAAGGGCTATGACCCGGTTTATGGCGCAAGGCCGTTAAAGCGGGTGATCCAGCGTGCCTTGCAAGACCAGCTGGCCGAAAAGATACTATCTGGCGAGGTTCTGGATGGTGCGGTGATCAAAGTCGGGGCTGGCCCGGACGGCTTGGTGATTGATTAAATCCGGGGGCGTAGCGCGAATTGTTTTGCGCTGCGCCCTAATTAACGGGGCCTAATCAAACGTGCCGGTTACCCGACCCAACAACATAAACGCACGCGCCGTGCGGGTCTCGGATAGTTGGGTGATTTCCAGATCATCCGCGATGCTTGCAAACTCGGCATAAGCTTTGTCAAATTCACGCAGAAAATGATGCACCGCGTCGCGAAAAATTGCATCTTGGCGCATCCGGCCTGAACTGAGCGCCAGACTGGAGCGATCGCGTACGCCACCCAATTGGGCAATTTCGCGGCCACGCTCGCCAGCGGCAAATTTACGCCAGATTTCGGGGCGGGCAAGGTCCGGTTTTAGATCGTCCATATAAATGCCTTCCTGACTAAGCAGGGTCAGAACATCTTGGGCGGCTTGAATCAGGCGGGCGGCGTTGCGGTCTTTCAGGGCGCGACGCAACGCGGTAAAACCGTCGCGATCATCGGCGGTTTCGGGAAAGTTTAGCGCACGGATGAAATCGGCGGTGGAAATCGGCTCGGCCAGATCTTCGGCGGTGGTGCCAAGCGCAAGGTTGGTTTGGTCGCTGTTGTCATGCGCGGGTTTTGCCGCCGGTTTTATCGTGGCCGGTTGTGTGCGGGTTGTGCTGAACGTTGCAATCGCGGTTTCAGTCTGTTTTTGCGCCGCGGCAATTTCATCCAGCTTTTTTTCAACCGAAGGCTGCACGCCAGTAATGCCCGATTGGGCCTGTGCCACATAGGTTTGGCGCATGGCGTCGATCGCGGCCTGAAGCCGGGCGGATTCGGTGCGCATGATCCGCGAGGACCGCGCCGCCATTGCCCCGACCCAAATCACCGCAATAGGCAGAAAAATCGCCAGAAATTTCATCACAAATATAACAGGGGCGGGTTGCGGCAAAGCATCGCCTGCCGGCGCGAAGGCAAAAAACACGATAACACCAAGGATCCAGATCAGGCTAAGCGCCAAGGCAATGATTTCCGCAGCCGTAATCCCGCCACTGCCCTTGCGGCCGTAGATGCCCAGATTAATCAGTTTCTCAGTACGTTTGTTGCGTTTATCGCTCATTTACCAAAACCGGCCTTTTCGCAATTATTTGTAGGTAACATTTAAAATTTCATAGGCCT
>DOHJ01000145.1 GCA_003535335.1 Paracoccaceae bacterium
CGCAAGCATAAGGCCGCTGGCGATAATTAGGGTTAGGCGTACTATGCCTGCAGGGGTGACTTTTTGTGACATTCAAAGGTTCCTGATCTAAAAATAATAAC
Source organism: Paracoccaceae bacterium (assembly GCA_003535335.1). Classification (GTDB taxonomy): domain Bacteria; phylum Pseudomonadota; class Alphaproteobacteria; order Rhodobacterales; family Rhodobacteraceae; genus Profundibacter. The sequence goes on from DOHJ01000145.1 coordinate 102, forward strand.
CGTCCGAAATGTTGCGCTTTTGTAAAACAGAGTCAACAGGCATATCCTGTGTTACCAGCTGATTTTCCAACGACAATAGCGTGACATCCCCCCCGGTACCTAGTATAAACCGGCCAAATATATAAGGAATGCGCACGTGTCAGATAACAACCAGAAACCAAAAGAATATGGTGCCGACTCTATCAAGGTTCTCAGGGGCTTAGAAGCGGTTCGAAAACGCCCGGGTATGTATATCGGCGACACCGATGACGGCTCTGGGTTGCACCACATGGTTTACGAGGTGGTTGATAATGGCATTGACGAAGCGCTGGCCGGCCATGCCGATGCTGTAACTGTGACAATTCACGCAGATTCATCCGTTTCTGTGTCTGATAACGGGCGCGGAATTCCGGTTGGTATTCACGAAGAAGAAGGCGTTTCTGCCGCCGAAGTTATCATGACCCAGCTGCACGCCGGTGGTAAATTTGACAGCAATTCCTACAAGATTTCCGGTGGTCTGCACGGTGTTGGTGTTTCGGTAGTAAATGCATTGTCAGAATGGCTGGAACTGCGCATTTGGCGTGACGGCAAGGAACATGTTGCGCGCTTTGAACATGGCGATACGGTTAAATCGTTAGAGGTGGTTGGTGATGCCGGTGATCGTACTGGAACCGAAGTGCGCTTTATGGCCTCGACAGATACGTTTTCAAATCGCGATTATGTTTTCCATACGCTGGAAAACCGCCTGCGCGAACTGGCATTTCTAAACTCTGGCGTGCGGATTATTCTATCAGATGAACGTCCGGCCGAGCCGCTGAAATCCGAACTGTTTTACGAAGGTGGCGTGCGTGAATTTGTCCGTTATCTGGACCGCTCAAAAACCGGAATGCTACCTGACCCAATCTTTTTCACCGGCGAAAAAGACGGAATTATGGTTGAGGTCTCGATGTGGTGGAACGATAGTTACCATGAAAATGTGCTGCCTTTTACCAACAACATCCCGCAACGCGATGGTGGTACCCATTTGGCCGGTTTTCGCGGTGCGCTAACCCGTACGATTAATTCTTATGCGCAGTCCAGCGGCATTGCCAAAAGGGAAAAAATCAGCTTCACAGGTGATGATGCCCGCGAAGGTTTAACTTGCGTTTTATCCGTAAAAGTACCTGACCCGAAGTTTTCCAGCCAGACCAAAGACAAGCTGGTTTCCTCCGAGGTGCGCCCCGCCGTTGAGGGGCTGGTAAATGAAAAACTGGCCGAGTGGTTCGAAGAAAACCCGACTGAGGCCAAGATGGTCGTTTCCAAGATTGTCGAAGCCGCCCATGCGCGTGAAGCGGCGCGTAAAGCACGCGAGCTAACCCGCCGTAAAACTGCAATGGATGTGAATTTCCTTGCCGGGAAACTAAAGGATTGCTCTGAAAAAGACCCGTCCAAAACCGAAGTCTTTTTGGTGGAAGGTGACAGCGCTGGCGGCTCGGCGCAAACTGGTCGTGATCGGATGACGCAAGCGGTTTTGCCGCTGCGTGGCAAGATTTTGAATGTGGAGCGGGCCCGGTTTGACCGGATGCTGGCCAGTCAGGAAATCGGCAATCTGGTGATGGCGCTGGGCACTGGCATTGGCCGTGAAGAATTTGATGTTTCCAAACTGCGTTATCATAAAATTGTCATCATGACCGATGCCGATGTTGATGGTGCCCATATCCGAACCCTGCTGTTGACCTTCTTTTTCCGTCACATGCCCGAATTGATCGAGGGCGGCTATCTGTATATTGCCCAGCCCCCTTTGTTCAAAGTTAGCCGTGGCAAATCCGAGGTTTATCTAAAAGACCAACCCGCGCTTGATGATTATTTAATCGAGCAAGGCATTGACGGGGCTATGCTGCGTCTGGATTCAGGTGAAGAAATTACGGGTCAGGACCTGTTGCGGGTCGTTGAAGAAGCCCGTCAGACCCGCCGAATTCTTGAAGCGTTCCCAACTCATTATCCCCGCCATATTCTAGAGCAATCTGCAATTGCCGGCGGGTTCGTAACGGGCAAGGTGGATGCGGATCTGCAAGGTGTGGCCGATGCTGTTGCCAAACGTCTGGACCTGATTGCCGAAGAATATGAACGTGGCTGGAAGGGGCGCCCGACCCAAGACCACGGCATCCGCCTAACGCGCATGCTGCGTGGTGTGGATGAAGTGCGCACTTTGGATGGTCGTGTGTTGCGTTCAGGCGAAGCGCGCAAATTGGGCTCAATGACCGATGCCTTGCAAGAAATATACAGCCAACCTGCCAAATTGGTTCGTAAAGATCGCGAAACACCAATTTTTGGTCCGGTTGATTTGCTCTACGCCATTCTGACAGAGGGTGAAAAAGGCCTCTCGTTGCAACGCTATAAAGGGTTGGGGGAAATGAACCCCGATCAGCTCTGGGAAACAACGCTTGATCCTGAAGCGCGTATTTTGTTGCAGGTAAAAATCGAGGACGTGGCCGAAGCCGATGATTTGTTCACCAAACTGATGGGAGATGTGGTTGAGCCACGCCGCGAATTTATCCAGCAGAATGCGCTAAATGTGGAAAATCTGGATTTTTAGGTGTTTGGTTCCACAATCTTCTGGTTTATGTTATAATAGCCTTCAGGAGGTTGATCTA
>DOHJ01000013.1:0-3942 GCA_003535335.1 Paracoccaceae bacterium
GCCCGCTCATTGGCCACCGGACGTTTGGCGGATCCTTGGGCATCTCAATTGGCCCGTTCCTCGACGGTGCGCATTTCAGCCCCCGCCGGTCAGCTGGAGGCACAAACCCGCGCAGTGGTCGAAGTGTTGCGCACCACGCCCGGGGTTGCCAATGCGCGCGTGTTGTCTGAGGACGAGCAGAAAAAGCTGCTCGAACCGTGGTTCGGGCCCGATTTACCGGTTGATAGTTTGCCTATTCCACAATTGATCGAGGTGGTGGAAAATAGCGACGGCTATGACAGTGAAGGGTTGCGCCTGCGCTTGTCAGCCGAGGCACCGGGTGCTGTGCTGGATGATCATACCCGTTGGCGAAAGCCGCTGGTTCAGGCTGCAAACAGGTTGCGATCCTTGGGGCTGTTTTCAATCTTGCTGATTGCGCTGGCGACGGGGGCGATGATCACCATGGCCGCCGGTGCGGCATTGGCGGCCAATGCGCAAGTGATCAAGGTTTTACGCCTTGTCGGGGCGCAGGATAATTATATCGCCAAAGCATTCGTTCGCCGCTTTACCTTGCGTGCCTTAAGCGGGGCCTGCGTTGGTGCGCTGCTGGCAATTATTGCGGTGTTGTTTTTGCCCAGTGCATCTACCGAGGGCGGATTTTTAACCGGTCTTGGATTTCAGGGCTGGCATTGGCTCTGGCCGTTTGTCATACCTCCATTTGCCGCTGCTGTTGCGTTTTTCGCTACACGCCGCGCGGCGTTGCGCAGTTTAAGGGATTTGACCTGATGAGATACGCGTTCCAATGGCTACGAAGCCTGATTTTTGCCGCACAGATGTATGTTATGCTCGTGGTATTTGCCGTGGCATTTTTCCCTTTTGCGCTATTTTCGCCAAACATTGTCTATGTTTTTTTACATTCCTATACGCGATATGTGCGTTGGACACTAAGCTGGATGACGGGTATAAAAACCGAAATCCGTGGCAATGCGCCGGATTATGAATGCCTTGTGGCCTCGAAACATCAATCGTTTCTGGATGTTTTTCTGATACTCTCTGCGGTGCCGCGCGTGCGTTTTATTATCAAACGCGAATTGCATATTTTGCCAATTTTTCACTATTTTGGCAACCGGATCGGCAATGTTCCAGTGAAACGTGGTGATCGTGGCAAGGCCATTAAAAAAATGATGGCGGATGTGCAAAGCGGTAAAATAGAAGCTGGCCAGCTGGTGATTTATCCGCAAGGAACCCGCGTCGCGCCCGGCGTTTCGGCACCCTATAAAATTGGTGTCGGGCTGATTTATGAACAAACCGGACAAGATTGCGTACCGGTTGCCACCAATGTCGGCCTGTTCTGGCCCAAACGCGGGGTTTATCGCAAGCCCGGTGTGGCGGTGATAGAATTTCTGCCACCGATTAAATCTGGCAAACCGAGAGAAGAATTTATGAAGGAACTTGAACAGGTTATCGAGCAAAATTCAGACAGGTTAATGGCAGAAGCGGGGTTTAAGGGCTGATGGAATATATTGATAACATTAAACAAATAGAAGAAATCTATGGAACGCCCGGGCAGGCCGCATTGTTGAAAGTTGCCAAGCAGATGACACCTGCCTACCGCGACTGGATTGCGCGCAGCCGGTTTTGTGTTTTGTCAACGGTTGGCCCGCAAGGAACGGATGCATCGCCGCGTGGTGACATCGGCCCGGTGGTTGAAATTCTGGATGACCAGACCATTGCGCTGCCGGACTGGAGCGGCAATAACCGGATCGACACCCTGCGAAATCTGGTCACCGATGCGCGTATCGGCATGATGTTTATGGTGGCCGGATCAAACAATGTGGTGCGGTTAAACGGGACTGCGCGTATCACTGTGGATGCGGAAACTCTGGCGCGATTTGACAAAAATGGTAAACAGCCTCGTGTGGTGATTATTATAAAAATTTCCGAAATCTATGTCCAATGCGCCCGGGCGCTGATGCGGGCCGGATTGTGGGTGGATGGTGATTTGTCAGACGGGTTGCCAACCGTGGGCCAGATTCTGAAAGAGCTGGACAGTGGCGATTTTGACGGTAAAAGTTATGATCAAAACTGGGCCGGTCGGGCGAAGGATACGATGTGGTAGAGCTGACTCTGGTACGTCACGGTCAGGCCCAAACCGGCGCTACGGACGAGGCCAGTTATGACAGCCTGAGCGATCTGGGTCATCAACAGGCCCGCTGGCTGGGCGCTGGTTTGCGTGATTTGGAGCCTTACGACCGGATCGTTTCCGGAACCCTGACGCGCCAGATTGAAACGGCGCAATCAATGGGTCTGGCGGGTGTTGCCCATGAAACCGATGCCCGGTTAAACGAGCTGGATTATTTTGGTTTGGCCGAAAGCCTGAGAATGTCTCAAGGCATTGAAATACCACGCGATATCCAATCTTTTGCCTTACATGTTCCGCAAGTTTTACAAGTCTGGAAAAGCGGTGAAATGCACCCGGATCTGGAAACCTACGAGCAATTTTGCGACCGGATTACCGGCGCATTACACGATGTCGCGGCGGATGGCCGGCGCAGTTTGCTGGTTACTTCAACCGGTGTAATATCCACTCTGACGGCCCTTGCGTTGGGCTTGGACACGCTGAAAAAAAGCAAAGTATTTTTACGCGTGATGAATACGTCGGTGCATAAGTTTGAACTGGAAAATGACGACCTGCATTTGGCGCAATTCGGGGCGGTTGCGCATTTGGAGCACCCCGATCGCAAACATGCCAGAACCTATGGCTAGATTGGCCCTAGTGATTATCGGCCTTCTGAGCGCAGGTTTTACCCAATAGTGTTGCGGCAAATTCATACGCCGCCGGAATGCTGCCGGCGCAGAGATCGGTAAACGCAGTTGCCGTGCCAATAAATGAAACCGGGCGTCGGAAATTCATAAATATCATGCCCGTTAATTTTGATGGCCATGACCTGTTCACGATAGTCAGGATTGGTGAAGTTTGGATTAATATCAAAGCCTTGCACATTGGCCAACCGGTTGGATTTGTCTAGATCGACAAAATAGCTGGGGGCAATCAGGTTGGCCCGAAAAAACGGATCCGGATCATATTTCCAGATTTGCCACGGGTTGGATAATCTTTGAATGTACTCACGCGGAATAATGAAATGGGGGCGTGAAATATCGACGACAATTTTATCAGGAATGATCTGGTTATTCCCATCTTGAATGGCTTCATAATCATTCGCAAATTTAATGTCGTCTTGCGCGCTACGCGATCCAATCGGGTAATTCCACAAGATGAATATTAACACGCCAAGCGCAATAGTCCAAAATACCATCGCCGCTGCTGCCAAAATAAGCAGGGTTTTCATTTTAGTGACCCGATCCTATTTTTTATCAACTACCGCATAGGCAACGTATTATTGTTTTATGGCCGCCCGATTGCGCCACTGAACCTTTAGGCTGCCAGCCCTTTAGAGCCGACTTTCAGGAACTTGTCGCGCCGGTCTTTTAATATGGCGTTTGGTGTTTTCTTGGACAGCTCATTCAGTGTTTTTTCAAGCGCCTTACCAACACTGGCCATCGCCGCGCTACGGTCGCGTTGAGCGCCGCCAAGTGGCTCCTTGATAATCGTATCTGCCACGCCGAGCTTTTTTAAATCCTGCGCGGTCAGGCGCAATGCTTCGGCCGCTTCGCGCATTTTTTCGGCGTCTTTCCATAAAATCGAGGCACAGCCTTCGGGTGAAATGACCGAGTAAACCGAATATTCCAGCATCAGCAAACGGTTTGAAGTGGCCAGCGCCACCGCCCCGCCAGAGCCGCCTTCGCCGATCACCACTGAAATCAGCGGCACTTTGACTTGCAAACATTTTTCAGTTGAACGCGCGATTGCCTCGCTTTGGCCGCGCTCTTCGGCACCTTTGCCCGGATAGGCACCCGGGGTGTCAACCAGCGTGATAATTGGCAAACCAAACCGGTCGGCCA
>DOHJ01000013.1:4312-7258 GCA_003535335.1 Paracoccaceae bacterium
CGGGTTTTGGTGTCATGGCCTTTTTCAAGGCCGATAATCATAACCGGCGTGTCACCCAAGCGGCCCAAACCGCCCATAACCGCGTGGTCATCGGCAAAATTACGGTCGCCGGCCAGCGGGGTGTATTCGGTGAACAAAGCCTCGATATAATCGCGGCAATGCGGGCGGTCGGGGTGGCGGGCCACCTGACATTTGCGCCACGGAGTCAGGTTTTTGTACAAATCCTCAAGCATGGCCGCGGCTTTTTTATCCAGCGCTGTGGCCTCGTCAACCACGTCGGTTTCCTCGTTGGCCCGCGCCATTGCCCGCAATTCTTGGGCTTTGCTTTCGATTTCGGCCAATGGTTTTTCAAATTCGAGGTAATGTACCATGCTGTGCTCCGCTATTGTGTTGGGGATATATGCCCATGATTGGCAGAATATGCAACTGCGCAAGATTTGTGAATTCATGATATGCCAGATATTATGCAGCGAAATGAACCAAAGGCAGGCTATGAATGGCGTTAATGCAATCTACAAAAGGAAAACATAAAATGTCCAAAGTGGAAATCAGAAAAACAGATGAGCGGCGCATTGTCGGGCTGCCACACAAAGGCAGTTATATGGACGTCCCTAAGGTCTTTCAAAAGGTAAGCGCAATTGCAACCTCGGGCGATCTATGGCCGGATGTGAAATCTATGCTGGGGTTATATTATGATGACCCTAGTACCGTTGCCGAGGCTGATTTACGCTCATTTGCAGCCATTGAGGTTTCGGCCGATTTGGCGCTACCTGACGGATTGGAAGAAATGCGTATACCCAAGGGCGATGTTGCCGTTCTGGTATTCAGGGGGCCGTATTCGGGCCTGAAAGCGGCCTATGATTATCTGTATGGTGAATGGTTGCCAAATTCGGGTCGTGAAATGCGCCATGAACCAAGTTACGAAGTTTATTTAAACAGCCCGATGGACACAGCATCTGAGGAATTGCTGACAGAAATATGCGTGCCGCTGGTCTGAAAAGGCCCATGGTCTTGGGATACGGGTCGGTGTTTGATCTGAATAGTTTAAAAATTACGGAGAATGCGGATGACGATAACAGTCACCCCTGATGTGTTCAGGTTGGCGCAGGTGTTCACGATTTCGCGCGGCTCGCGGACTGTGGCAAATGTGCTGACAGTTCGGGTGATCCGGGGTGGCATAACCGGCTGGGGCGAATGCGTGCCATATGCGCGCTATGGCGAAACTCTGGAATCGGTCACCGCCCAAATTCAAAGCCTGCCAGCCAAGATTTCCCGCATGGAATTGCAGGATGCCTTGCCGGCAGGGGCGGCGCGAAACGGGCTGGATTGTGCGCTGTGGGATTTAGAGGCAAAACAGGCGGGTATGCGGGTTTGGCAGTTGGCGGGTTTGCCAAGGCCGGGGCCGGAAATCACCGCCTATACTTTGTCGCTGGATACACCGGAAAAAATGCGCGCTCAGGCTCGCAAAAACGGCTTTAGGCCCTTGTTGAAAATCAAACTCGGCACGCCGGATGACATGGCCCGACTAGAGGCTGTGCGGGCTGGCGCGCCAAAATCTGCGATAATTGTTGATGCGAATGAAGGCTGGTCAGCCGAAATCTACACCGAACTTGCGCCGCATTTACTGCGGCTTGGGGTGCGGTTGGTTGAACAACCCTTGCCCGCCGCAGCTGATGCGGCCTTGATTGGAATGAACCGCCCCGTTGCTGTTTGTGCCGATGAAAGTTGCCATGATTGCAATAGCTTGCCGGATTTGAAAGGCAAATATGATATGGTTAATATTAAACTGGATAAAACCGGCGGGCTGACCCAAGCCATCAAATTAAAGGCCCGCGCCGAGGCCGCAGGATACGGCGTGATGGTGGGTTGCATGGTCGGCTCATCTCTGGCCATGGCACCTGCGACCTTGATTGCGCAAGAGGTTGCCTATACAGATTTGGATGGACCATTGTTGTTGGCACAAGATCGCGAAACATCATTGAAATTTGACGATGCCGGAGTGCATCCCCCAAGTGCAAAACTTTGGGGTTAAGGGAGCGAAAAACATGAGCAGGACTGTATATTTGAACGGCGATTATATGCCCGAGGAAGACGCCAAAGTTTCGATCTTTGATCGCGGGTTTTTGATGGCTGACGGGGTTTACGAGGTCACCACGGTTCTGGATGGCAAGTTGATTGATTTCACCGGTCATGCGGTGCGTTTGCAACGGTCATTGAAAGAACTGGATATGGCCAGCCCGATTGAAATGGAGGACCTTTTGGAGGTTCACCGCGAGTTGGTCAAACGAAACAACATCGACGAAGGTTTGATATATCTACAGGTCACCCGTGGCGCACCCGCTGACCGTGATTTTGTATTTCCGGACCCTGAAAAAACGCCTTCGACCATTGTTTTATTTACCCAGAACAAGCCCGGACTGGCCAACAGCCCCGCCGCCAAAACGGGCATGAAAATCATTTCGATCGAGGATCAACGCTGGGCGCGGCGCGACATTAAAACCGTGCAATTGCTTTTCCCCAGTATGGGTAAAATGATGGCCAAGGCCGCCGGTTGTGACGATGCGTGGCTGGTTGAGGATGGCCATGTGACCGAGGGCACCAGTAACAACGCCTACATCATCAAGGACGGCAAAATCATTACCCGCAACCTGTCCAACGACATCCTGCACGGCATCACCCGCGCCGCTGTTTTGCGTTTTGCCCGCGAGGCACAGATGGAGGTTGAGGAGCGCGCATTCTCAATAGAAGAAGCCCAGAATGCGGATGAGGCATTTGTGACCTCGGCCAGCACATTTGTAATGCCTGTGGTGGAAATTGACGGGGCAAAACTGGGTGGTGGCAGGCCCGGTCCGGTTGCTGCACGGTTGCGCGAAATCTATCTGGAAGAAAGCCGCAAAACCGCGATCTAAATCCAAAATATATTCAGGCCAAGCCATCTGCGCTTGG
>DOHJ01000013.1:7635-8209 GCA_003535335.1 Paracoccaceae bacterium
CAAAAGGATTGTGTCCAATCTGGAAATAACTTGTTTCTTTAACTTCAATGCATTAAGTTTCTAACTTGAAATAGTAGTGTTTACTGGTTGGGGGGTAAAATGAGTAAGTTACTAGGTGGGGTCGTGTTGGTTTTTGGCACAGGAATGCTTGGTTGGTACGCCAACGGAAACAGCGCTGTGCAAATGCAATCACGAATAACGGCCGACGCCGTGACCGTTGCGCAGGCTTCGGTGCGAGGTGTTAGCACAGAAGTTTCCGGTCGTGATATCATCGTGCGCGGGGTTGCCGATGGTGCGGCCGAACATGAGCAGATTGTTGCAGCGCTGAATAAGGTTGATGGCCGTCGCGTTGTGATTGACCAGCTTGAGGTGCTCGATACTGTGTCGCCGTTTGAAATTTCGAGCGTCAAATCAGCCGATGGGCAGACCTACGAAGGGGTGCTGACATCCGAAGCGGCTTTGTCTGTTTTGTCAGAAAAGGCCGGCGATCCGGCGGCGGTGAAATTGAAAATTGCCGCAGGTGTCCCGTACGGAAAATGCCGGCCGGTTGCATTAAACGCGATTTCGCCAGTGG
>DOHJ01000168.1:0-173 GCA_003535335.1 Paracoccaceae bacterium
AACCTTGCCGGTAATCAGCCAACTGCCACATTTGCCGCATTTCGATTTGTCCTTGATTTTATCAAGCGGAAACCGCCCCACCGCACCGCAATCCAGACAGGTGCATTTTAACATTTTGCTCATCTTCGCCCCCTAATGCACCGTTACCGGAGCCAGATCATTTTGCCGCGCCA
>DOHJ01000168.1:509-7483 GCA_003535335.1 Paracoccaceae bacterium
CCGCGCCAGAACAAAGGCCAGATTACGATCCGCAACCAGCGCCAATTGTTCACCATTTTCACGGCAGACCGCATAAAGCTGATCCACCCCATGGGCCTGTGCGCGTATTTCATCGGGCAAATCCGCCACCTCAACCGCGCGGATATAAACGATGTTGCTTTGCCCAAGTTTGCCAAAATCAAATTTGCTATCCATCTGAGCCCCCTAGCCCTTTTTAATCGTAATGGTTTGCACCACCGTTTCGGCAACGGCGCGTTGCAGATCAATGTGCAGCAGCCCGTTTTCCATGGCCGCCTCGCCCACATCAACCCCGTCGGCCAGCACGAAACTCTTCTGAAACTGGCGCGCGGCAATGCCACGGTGCAAAAACACGCGCTCGTCATCCGCATCCGATTGCCGGCCACGCACCATCAACTGGCGATCCTCGACCGTGATCGACAAATCTGCCTCGCCAAAACCGGCCACCGCCAAAGTAATGCGGTAACTGTTTTCGCTGGTTTGCTCGATATTAAAAGGCGGATAGCCGTCATTGTCCGATTTGGCGTTACGCTCCATCAAGCGTTCCAGCTGCTCAAATCCCAGCAAAAAGGGATGCGTGCTCAGGGTTAGTTTTGTCATGCAACATGTCCTATGATTTAAGCGACAGTTATGTTTTTGGCCCCGCAATCGGCGACCATTAATTATTATATGGGCAGTAGATTGGTGCTGCGCAAGGTTAAGGCCGTCAAAAACACTTCCCGCAAGGCATAAAACCGGCTACTGACTAGGCTCTGCAACAGCGACTCGAAAGCCATGCCATGCACAGCACTACTAAAATGAGCCATGACGAGGTTCAGCGCGTTAAACTTGAAGTTTTGCGCGAGGAACATCGGGATCTGGATCAGGCAATCCATGCCCTGCAAGAGCGGGGGCGCACCGATCAGCTGACAATTCGGCGGCTAAAAACCAAAAAACTGCGGCTAAAAGACCAGATTGCGGCAATCGAGGATGATCTGACCCCTGACATTATTGCCTGAGCCGGCACGCAACGCTATAGAAAACCCATGCAAGATCAAGGATAAAGCAATGACAGAGATAAAAATTGGCATCATCATGGGCAGTCAATCGGACTGGTCCACAATGAAAGAAGCCGCCGACATTCTGGACCAGCTGGGCGTGGTTTATGAGACCAAAATCGTTTCGGCCCATCGCACGCCCGACCGGCTATGGGATTACGGAAAAACCGCCGTTGATCGTGGTTTGCAGGTGATCATTGCCGGCGCTGGCGGTGCCGCGCATTTGCCCGGCATGATGGCCAGCAAAACCCGCATTCCTGTGGTGGGGGTGCCGGTGCAAACCAAGGCGCTTTCAGGTGTCGATAGCCTCTATTCTATCGTGCAAATGCCCAAAGGGTTTCCCGTTGCCACCATGGCAATTGGCGCCGCCGGTGCGGCCAATGCCGGCCTGATGGCCGCTGCTATTTTAGCGCTTAACGACGCGCGGCTTGCCGATCGGCTTACCGCATGGCGCGAGGCGCTTTCAGCCTCAATTCCGAAAGAACCATCAGATGACTAACCCATTACCAATCGGCGCAACCATCGGCATTCTTGGCGGCGGCCAACTGGGGCGCATGCTGTCGGTTGCCGCATCCCGTCTGGGTTTTAAAACCCATATTTACGAGCCCGGGGAAAACCCGCCTGCCGGTCATGTTGCCGACCAAATCACCACTGCCGATTACACCGATACGACTGCTTTGCGTGAATTTGCACGTTCGGTCGATGTCATCACTTACGAATTCGAAAATATCCCGACCAGTGCGCTTGATACGCTTGAATCCATCCGGCCAATCCACCCGAACCGCCGCGCCTTGGCCACCTCTCAAGACCGCTTGACCGAAAAGAACTTCCTGCAAAAACTGGGCTTGAATACCGCGCCTTTTGCAACTGTCGACACATTGGATGACCTGACAAAAGCGCTTGAAATAACAGGTTTCCCCGCCATTTTAAAAACCCGCCGCTTTGGCTATGACGGAAAAGGCCAGGCGCGGATCATGTCAGCCGATGATGCCAAATCAGCCCATGCCAGCATGGCAGGTGCCCCCAGCCTGCTAGAGGGGTTTGTTGATTTCAGCCATGAGGTTTCTGTGATTGCCGCCCGTGGTCAACAAGGCGATATCGCCTGTTTTGATCCCGGTGAAAACGTCCACAAGGACGGCATTCTAGACACGACCACAGTACCGGCCAATCTAACCACAGCCCAGCGCACCGATGCTGTTTTGCTGGCGGCGCGCATCTTGAACGCGCTGGATTACGTCGGTGTTATGGGGGTGGAACTGTTCGTTACAAAAACCGGTTTGATCGTCAATGAAATAGCGCCAAGGGTGCATAACTCCGGTCACTGGAGCCAGAACGGTTGCGCAATTGACCAGTTTGAACAACACATCCGCGCCATTTCTGGATGGCCGCTGGGCGATGGCAAACGGCATTCCGATATAATCATGGAAAACCTGATTGGCAACGATATGGCCCGTTTGCCCGAGATTGCCAAAGAGGGTAATACCGCAATCCATCTTTATGGGAAAACCGATATCAAACCCGGCCGAAAAATGGGCCACATCAACCGCATTATTGTTCCCTAAATATCCCCGCGCGGCGCGCATAAAATCTCTTTGAGCTACGGCAAACTCATACGCACTGCATCCGCATAGCTTAGATCGCTATCAAACGCGCCATTTTTCAAAAACAAACGGGTTTGCGCAATGACTTCTGGGCTATTCATCATAAACGTATGGGTTACGGGCAGAATTATATGGTCATCCATGCCGATGATCTGTGTTTCTTTTACCGATACCTTGCCATCATCCTTACCTTTGATCATCGCCGAATAAAACGGATTTAACGACCGGTTGCCAGCAATCACGCCCAGCTCGAAATCAACAGCTCCCAGCCCGTTTTCCGCACTGCCCTCACCTGTGCCCAGCGCCATTCCGGCGGGACCATTGATCATTTCATATAACTGCCAACCCTTTAGTTTATCGGCCAGCTCAGACCCTTTGTTAGGCGGGGCCAGCATAACCACACGGCCCATATTTTCCGGCTTGGCTTGCGCCAGATACATCCGCACTAAAATGCCACCCATCGAATGGGTCACAAAATGCACTTTTTTACCCGCACAACCCGAAATAGCATCCGGCAAACCAATCGCAACCAATTCTTCCAGTGGTTTACGGGTCGAGGGGTAGGATATATTCACCACCTCATAGCCAGCATTATCCAATGTTTTTTCCAACACAAGCATCGAGCTATTCGAGCGCGCCAAACCATGCACCAGAACAACGCAGTCGGCAGCGGAAACCGACGGGAACAACAGCAAAATCAGGGTGATTATTCTTTTCATACGCGTCAATATAATCATTAAATCTGCCTTTACCAGATCCGTTATTCCAAGCCCGCAGATTCCCCAAATAAAAAGGGCCGCCCCTTCAGGCGACCCTAAATTTTTCAGACCGTAAAGGTCGGCTTACATCATGCCGCCCATACCGCCCATGCCGCCCATGTCAGGCATGCCGCCACCGGCTGCTCCTGCTCCTGCTGGGGCTGGCTTGTCTGCGATCATGGCTTCGGTTGTGATCAGAAGACCAGCAATCGAGGCCGCATCTTCCAGAGCTGTACGCACAACTTTGGCCGGATCAATCACGCCAAAGTCGAACATGTTGCCATATTCTTCGGTTTGAGCGTTAAAGCCGAAAGTTACATCGTCAGATTCACGGACTTTGCCAGCAACTACAGCACCGTCAACACCCGCATTTTCAGCGATTTGACGCAGAGGCGCTTCAATTGCTTTGCGAACGATAGCAATACCGTTTGTTTGGTCAGAGTTGTCGCCTTCCATGTCGATCAGCGCTTTTGCAGCCTGAACCAGAGCAACACCACCACCAACGATAACGCCTTCTTGCACGGCCGCACGGGTCGCATTCAGGGCATCATCAACGCGGTCTTTGCGCTCTTTTACTTCAACTTCGGTCATGCCGCCAACGCGGATAACAGCAACACCACCGGCCAGTTTGGCCACGCGCTCTTGCAGTTTTTCACGATCGTAATCAGAAGTTGTTTCTTCGATCTGGGTGCGGATCTGAGCAACACGCGCCTGAATTTCAGCTTTGTCACCGTTACCGTCAACGATAGTCGTTTCGTCTTTGGTAATTTCGATTTTCTTGGCAGTTCCCAGCATGTCGATTGTGACATTTTCCAGTTTCATGCCCAGATCTTCGCTAATAACCTGACCGCCGGTCAAAACACCAAGGTCTTGCAACATGGCTTTGCGACGATCACCGAAACCCGGTGCTTTAACAGCCGCAATTTTCAGACCACCGCGCAGTTTGTTCACAACCAAGGTTGCCAGCGCTTCGCCGTCAACATCTTCGGCAATGATCAGCAAAGGTTTGCCGGACTGGATAACAGTTTCCAACAAAGGAACCATTGGCTGAAGCGATGACAGTTTCTTTTCGTGCAACAGAACCAGGCAATCTTCCACCTCGGCGATCATTTTGTCAGGGTTAGTCACGAAATATGGTGACAGGTAACCGCGGTCAAACTGCATGCCTTCAACAACGGTGGTTTCTGTTTCCAGACCTTTGTTTTCTTCAACAGTGATCACGCCCTCATTGCCCACACGCTGCATAGCGTCGGCGATTTGCTGACCGATTTCGGCTTCGCCATTGGCGGAAATTGTGCCAACTTGCGCAACTTCGTCGCTGTCTTTAACTTCGCGGGCAGCGGCTTTGATGTTTTCAACAACTTTAGCAGTCGCCAGATCAATACCACGCTTCAAGTCCATCGGGTTCATGCCCGCTGCAACTGATTTCAGGCCTTCTTTTACGATTGCCTGCGCCAAAACTGTGGCCGTTGTTGTGCCGTCGCCAGCTTCGTCATTGGTGCGGCTGGCTACTTCTTTAACCATTTGCGCGCCCATGTTTTCGAACTTGTCTTCCAGTTCGATTTCTTTGGCAACGCTCACACCGTCTTTGGTGATGCGCGGTGCGCCAAAGGATTTGTCGATAACCACGTTACGACCCTTTGGGCCCAATGTAACCTTTACAGCATCGGCAAGGATATTTACGCCAACCAGCATACCGTTGCGGGCGTCTGTATCGAATTTGACTTCTTTAGCCATTTTCTAGAACTCCTGAATATTGGTGAATTGGAAAAAAGATGCGACTAGCCCAAAAGGCCCATGATGTCGCTTTCTTTCATGATCAACAGCTCTTCGCCATCAATCGTAATTTCGGTGCCGCCCCATTTGCCAAACAGAACTTTGTCGCCTGCTTTAACAGCCATCGGGATCAGCTCGCCGCTGTCTTTACGGGCACCTTCGCCACATGCGATGATTTCGCCTTCGGCAGGTTTTTCTTTGGCGCTATCGGGGATAATCAGGCCGCCAGCAGTTTTTTCGTCGCCTTCAGTGCGGCGAACCAGTACACGGTCATGCAGAGGTGTAAAAGCCATCTTTGAACGCTCCTTTGTTCAAGGTTAAAATCAGGTTAGCACTCACAGGTGGCGAGTGCTAACAAATGGGATTTAGGGACGATGACACAGGGAGTCAACCAACACGGCCAAAATTATTTGACGCGTTAGCATCAACTTTAACAAAAACATCAAAAGAGTCGCTTCGACAGGCTGCCTAGGCATTGTTTTTTTACCGTCTACTGCTATGTGATAAAGCAACCAGAACCGGAGACCAGCTATGCGTTTTATCCTGCCTTTTTTGTTATCCTTTCTGGCGGCTCCGGCCTTTGCCCAATGTGTCGGTGAAAACCTGATTGCGGCGATGTCGGATGATGAGCGCAACAGATTAAATGCGACGGTCCAGCAGCAACCTTTTCCAGAAGGCAATCTGTGGCACGCTCAAAAAGGCGATAGCACCATTCACATTATGGGCACGATGCATCTGAATGACAGCCGGCTTACCTCATACCTTCAGCCGCTTTGGCCGATTATCGACAGCGCCGATCTAATCCTGCTGGAAGGCGACCGCGCGACGATGGAGCAGCTAAAAACCGAAATGATGACCAACCCGTCCATCATGTTCATAACCGACGGCGCCACCCTGCCGGAGCGCCTAACCGAAACTGAATGGCAGGAATTGTCCCAACAAATGTCGGCACGCGGCCTGCCTGCCTTTATGGTTAGTAAAATGCGGCCTTGGTATGTTTCAATGCTGCTGGCCCTGCCGCCCTGCGCGATGGCCGGCATGAAAAACCCCAACGGCGTGGACCACCGCATTATCAATCGGGCTACAAAACACAACATCCCGACAGCAGCGCTCGAGCCGTTTGACACGATTTTTTCATTATTCGGCGGCGGCGACAAAGACGAAGAACTGGACATGATCCGCATGGCGCTTGCCGGTGCCCAAAGTGGTGACGCAATGATTGCAACCATGATGGAGTCATACCTTAGGGGCGCGCATCTGGAAATCTGGGAATTCAGCCGTAAATATTCAGTTGAAAAGATGGATCTGCCCAAGGAAAAATCCATGGAAATCTTTGCCGAAATGGAGGCAAAAATGCTGACAGATCGCAATGAAAACTGGATGGGCGTTATTTTGCCCGCAGCAGCTAAAAACGGCAATATCGTCGTTGCGGTCGGCGCGGCGCATTTGTCTGGCAAGCAAGGCGTGCTAAATTTATTGGCCCAATCCGGCTATGAACTAAGCCGCATTCAGGGCTTTTAAACCGTGGTGTCAACACGTCCATATTGACCCAAGGCCTCGACACCTTTGGGCGTCAGCATGTAAACCCCCGTCGAAACCCGCTCAAACCAGCCATAATGATCATCGGCCATGATCCGCGTTGCGTTGGGCACCTTGGCAGCCTTGGCCACCACCGCCCCTTTGCTGGCCCCCGCATCCTTTAGGAATGTCGCACAGCGCAATGCATCCTGACGGTAAGACGTCACCAATCCAACCCGCGTGGCCCCGCCCGCATTCGGGTCCCC
>DOHJ01000168.1:7876-9682 GCA_003535335.1 Paracoccaceae bacterium
CCGGATCAACCAGCACTTCGACAAACCCGTCACGAAGCCGCACCGTCATCAGACCCAAACCCAGCCTTTTACACAGCTCCAGATTACCTTTGATAGCCTTGCCGCTGCTGTGCAGCACGGCCAGATAAACCGCATCGCTAATCTTTTGCCGCGCAATGCCCTGCTGTAACAAGGCCAGCGAAAAACCCAATTTCAGCTCGACCAAAACCGGATCTTCCGCACCACGAACAGCCATCACATCAACCGCACCTACTTCACCCTTCACCTCATAGCCTTGCGCTTGCAGATAGGTTTTTACCGGTACATACAAATCGGTTTCGCGAGGCTTCGTCATTGTTGAAAAATTCCTGTTTTTTAACACGCTAACGCTGCATACTGCAGGTGACAAGCCCGACAACCCACCCTATAAGAGCGCAAAATCACACCCTATGCATAACGGAAGCAAACATGATCAAAATTTTCGGCCATACAGCCCCCGACACCGACGCCACCGCATCTGCCCTGATTTGGGCTTGGTATCTAAACGATATCATTAAGAAACCCGCCACCGCATATGTGCTGGGTGCGCCCAATACCGAGGCCGATTTTGTCCTGAAACGTTGGGGTTTTGAAATGCCCGAACTGCTGAATGACGTGGCCGACGGTGATAAGGTGGTGATCGTTGACACCAACAATCCGGCCGAGCTGCCCGCCAACATAAAAAACGCCGATATCCGCCAGATCATCGACCATCACCTGCTGGTTGGCGGCCTGTCTACAAAAGGCCCGATCAACGTCACCATACGCCCGGTTGCCGCCACGGCCACCGTTATGTACAGCATCATGCGCGAACCTGCGCTGGACAACATGCCCGATGCGATCAAAGGCCTGATCCTGTCTTGCATCCTGTCCGACACGTTGGAATTTCGCTCGCCCACCACGACACCGCGCGATACCGAAGTTGCAAACCGCATGGCCAAAGACCTGAATATCGACATTGCATCTTATGCGGCTGAAATGTTCGCGGCAAAATCCGATATTTCGCATTTTTCCGATGCGGAACTGCTGCGGCTTGATTCCAAAATCTTGGAAGTCGACAGCACCAAATTCCGGGTTTCCGTACTTGAAACCACCTCGCCTGACACCGTTTTAAATCGTAAATCCAGCCTGATCGACAGCATGAAAACCGTCGCGTCCGAGGATGGCGTTGATCAGGTGCTGCTGTTTGTCGTCGACATTTTGAACGAGCAATCAACCATGTTAATCCCCAATGACGCGGTGAAATCCGTGGCTGAAAAATCATTCAACACAACAGTTTCCAGTGACAGCGTGATACTTCCGGGCGTGGTTAGCCGCAAAAAGCAAATCATTCCGAACCTAAAATCCTAGAACCAAAAAACCAGCAAAGGGCGCGACCAGCGTCCTTTTCCGCTTAACTGAAAGTCGGCAAAATGACAAAAATCATCCAGGCACTCACAGAAGTCTCCAGCAATTACGACGCCCTGTTCGTTGATCTGTGGGGCTGCGTGCACGATGGCGTTAATGTCTTTCCCGCCGCGGTTGCCGCCTTGCAACAATACCGCAAAACCGGCGGCAAGGTCGTGCTGCTGACAAACGCCCCGCGTCACCGCGCCAACGTTCAGGAACATCTGGAATCCATGAACCTGCCCGCCGACAGCTGGGACACGATCGCATCCTCCGGTGACAGCGCCCGGGCCAGCATGTTTCGTGGCGCGGTTGGTGAAAAAGTCTATTACATCGGCTCCGGTGCCGATCAGACTGTTTTCGATCCGCGCAGCATCGTCAAAGACCCCGTGAACGCGTAGC
>DOHJ01000123.1:0-2444 GCA_003535335.1 Paracoccaceae bacterium
TCTCCGGCGTCACGGTTCAGTAGATCGCTTGCCTCTGTTTCCACGTGCTCCTCATTGATCATTTTTTCCAAATCCTCGTTAAGAGATGTCCCAACATCTTCTGCTTTTGCGGGGGCTGGTTTTGTGGATCGCGTGCCTTTGTTTGCCAGCGTATCTTTTTGTTTTGTTTGCTCCATCAGCGCAGCCTGGATCAAACGAATGGTTTCGCCNNTTGGCTGGGACGGTAGGATTCGAACCTACGATCTGCGCTACCAAAAAGCGTTGCCCTACCACTAGGCCACGTCCCAACTAAAGCGCTATTTACGATGCCTGAAATGACACTTCAAGCCCTGAAATGGTATAAATCCTGTCTTATTTGACTATTCTACTTCTGCGTCACGGTTTAGTAGATCGCTTGCGTTTGTTTCCACGCGCTCCTCATTGATCATTTTTTCCAAATCCTCGTTAAGAGATGTCCCAACATCTTCTGCTTTTGCGGGGGCTGGTTTTCTTGATCGCGTTCCCTTGCTTGCCAGCGTATCTTTTTGTTTTGTTTGCTCCATCAGCGCAGCCTGAATCAAACGAATGGTTTCGCCCCGAGCCAAAGATAAATCCGTTTCGCTTTGGTCAATCCAGCCCGACACGCAAAATTCTGTGGTGTCTGCGTTGGTTGATTCAATCCAGACAGCCGGGGCTGGCGTTTCCAGGATGAAATCCAGCGCCTCCAATCCGGACAGAATAATCCGTCGTTGTTCGGTTACATCTTTGGCTGTATCGACAGGCTGGTTAAACTGAAACCGGCGTGAGCGGTTGCGGGAATAGTTGATGGTACGACTTTTAAAAACCGTGGCATTTGGAATGCGAATATGGTTACCATCCAAGGACAGCAGTATTGTCGCACGCGATGTTAAGCGAATAACCTTGCCGACATCACCGTTAATTTCAATCAGGTCATTGGGCCGAAATGGTTGGCGCATCGACAAAAGGATTGATGCAATAAAGTTTTCCACAGTGTCACGCACGGCAAAACCAATGGCCAAACCAATAATACCGGCTGCACCTAAAATGGTCGATAAAAGCGCGGTTGCCCCTAAAATATCCAGCCCCACAACAAGCGCCGCGATCACGGATCCTACCCTGATAATCTGGCGGTAAATATCGGCAATAAACGCGTTAGGCGCAATTTTGTCCCATGGCCGCTTACAGCGAGCAATGTAAAACCCGCCAAACACAATAGCCCCGAAAACGGCCATTGCCACCATAGCAAGCGGCAAATAGGCAATCATTTGTTTTATCCGCTGCCAAAACCGGTCAATCGCAGGCGTAAGGCGTTCAACCAGCTCTGTGCTTTCTACCACTGAATTTTCAATTGTGACGACACCATTTACCCGGCTTACCAATTCGCCCAACCGCACAATTGCATCATTGCTAAGGGCGGTGCCTTTTAAAGAAACGATGCCGGATGAAACCGTGACTGTGACATCCTTAAAGCCCTCAAGTTCGCCTAGAATATCACGAATCCGTACGGCAATGGCAGCGTCTTGCTGGGCACTATCCTCGACTTCGATTGTGCCCGTGGGCTGGGCCGTTGTGCTGTCTTGGGCGGATGCAGGAAAGGCCAAAACCAGAAGAATAAAGAAACTTTTTAGAATATTCATGACATAATCCAATCAGTAAAATGTAACGCAAGCTTACCTGCGGCGATTCCACAAATCCAGTCAGATATTCCCGACCTTTTAAAATGTCTGGTCGTAATCTCCAACTGCCTGCTCTGTACGGATTACTGCATCAATGTCTTTAAAAATAAGGCGCAGCTCGGCCTCGCTTTCGGGGCTTTCGCAAACGACCACCAGATTAGGGGTGTTGGAGGACGCCCGCACCAAGCCCCACGCGCCATTATCTAAAATAACACGCGCGCCATTTACTGTGACAATTTGTTCAATTTTGCGCCCGCCAAGGCTGCCGCTATCTTTATGCCGCTGGGCAAGTTTTTTTACTATCCGCTCCAGCACATCGTATTTTTCAAGATCCGGACAATAAGGCGACATTGTCGGAGTCGAAAAGGTTTGCGGCAAGGCACGGCGCAAATCAGACATCGATTTATCAGGGTTGCGATCCAGCATTTTACAGATTTCAACCGCGACCCGCATTCCGCAATCATAACCGCGACCTACAGGTTCGGCTAAAAAATAATGGCCGGATTTCTCGAACCCTGCCAGTGCGCCAATTTCTTTTACACGGCGCTTCATGTGGCTGTGGCCGGTTTTCCAATAATCGGCTTTGGCCCCATATTTTATCAGCTCGGGATCGGAGGCAAATAGACCAGTGGATTTCACATCAGCCACAAAGGTTGAATTGGGATAAAGCTTGGCAAAATCGCGTGCCATTATGACGCCAACCTTGTCGGCAAAAATTTCTTCACCCGCATCATCAACCACGCCGCAGCGATCACCATCACCGTCAAA
>DOHJ01000123.1:2849-4907 GCA_003535335.1 Paracoccaceae bacterium
TTCGGGTTATAATGTGGAAAGGTATAATCCAGCTCGTTATGAGAAGGCACAACCTCTACCCCGATGCGTTCAAACAGCTCAGGCGCAAAGGCAGATGCGGTGCCGTTGCCTGTAGCGCAAACCACTTTTAACGGGCGCGTCATTTTGAAATCACCAACCAGATCATCCAGATAGGCCTCTTTCACCCCGTCAACAAACTCGTATCTACCGCCTTCGTGCGTCAATCCATGGCCACCCAGCACGATGTCGCGCAATTCGTCCATTTCGTCAGGGCCGTGGGTCAGCGGGCGCTCAAAGCCCATTTTAACGCCGGTCCAGCCGTTTGGATTATGACTGGCAGTGACCATAGCAACAGCAGGCGCATCCAGATGGAATTGGGCAAAATAAGCCATTGGCGACAGGGCCGGGCCAATGTCTTTGACGTGAATACCGGCCTGCATCAGGCCCAGCATCAAAGCATTTTTTATCGATAAAGAATAATCGCGGTAGTCATTGCCAACCGCAATAACGGGTTCAATCCCACGCCGCCGCATCTGGGTGCCGAGACCCAAGCCAAGGGCAGTGATCCCCGCCAGATTAATATCGTCAGGGTATTTCCAGCGGGCATCATATTCGCGAAATCCGGTTGGCGTTATCATCGCGTCACGTAGAAATTCCCAAGTGTTTTCACGAACCCGTTGTATTGGTTTTTTCATAGTATTATTCACTCACAAATTGATGGATTAAACCTTAGGATGTTACCTGTTCGCGCAGGATTGACGCTGTCAATGACATCATCAGATACGCGCCTGCAAAGATCAAAAAGGCCAGCATGGTATTTTCAAACTTGCGAGGATAGCTGGCAACATCTGGCGGAGTTGGGCTAACACTTAATGACAGGTATCTGGTTTGCCGGTTGGCCTCGACGCGGGCGGTTTCAAGCTGTTGCAGGGACGATTGCAACATCAGGGTACGGGTTTCCAGAT
Organism: Paracoccaceae bacterium; assembly: GCA_003535335.1. GTDB lineage: Bacteria > Pseudomonadota > Alphaproteobacteria > Rhodobacterales > Rhodobacteraceae > Profundibacter. Next base: position 3,815 of record DOHJ01000123.1, read on the forward strand.
TGACCTGTGCCATGGCCAGTTTGCTGCCGATGCGGGCAATGGATTCACCGCCTGATGTTCCAACTGTCAGCTCATTTCGAAGCTCATTAATCTTGTCCCGCATGGATTTGATCTTGCGCTCCAGAGGTTTGATAATGGCCGGATTAGGGCGTAAGTTTGATTGTCTCTCGGTCAACAGCAATTCCTTCTGCACCAGCTCTGTCTGCAGTGCCGTGATCTGGGTTGTTAGCAGGCTGATCTCGATATCGCCACTAATGACGCTGGATTTTTCCTGTAGGTTAATGACCTTTTCCTGGGCATCGATCATTTCTTTTTCGGCTTGCTCATAACTGTTGCGCGCGCCTTGCATTTGGTCATTTCTAAGACGGGTCGTCAGGTGATCAACCTGCTCCTCAGCATAAGAAATCAGCGCATTGGCATAGGTTTCGCTAACTTTTGGATCGGCTGCGATGACTTCCATTTTTATGATGCCTTCGGTGGGATCATAACTGATAGAAACATTGCGCTTGAACAGTTTATAGGCGGCTTCATCGCTGGCATCCGGATCAAGACGCTGCAAAGGATCGATCCAGTCTTGCGAAAAATGCGCCTTGAATCCGTAGTCTTCATCAAGACGCAGCATCGCAGCACGCGACTGTAGATAGCTTTGAACCGCAATAGAATCCTGTGATGTGGCAAGCCCGGTACCACCAAACATACTACCGATACCGGCACTGGTCTGGGCGTCGGCCTTTTGGATCAAAAACTGGGAGTTTGTTGCATATAACGGTGTTGCAATCACATAATAATAGTAGCCGACCAATAATGTTGGCAGCATAACAAAAAAGGCCAGCCGTGTCAGCAGCATGCTTGCCTTGCGACGGCGACGCTTTGCAATATCGCGCTGGATTATCAAGATTTCTCTGGCACGATGCGCGTCTGTGTTAACCTCGGTCGAGGGCAAATTGGGCTGTTCTGCAGGCACGGTTTGGGGCAGTTGGACCCGTTTTTGTGTCTGGCCTGTTTCCTTGGTCACCAATTCAAGCGTATTTGCGCGCTGGAAAGGGTCTATACCTTTGGCCCTTAACAACCTTACCGCATCAAAATCTGATGT
>DOHJ01000123.1:5307-13836 GCA_003535335.1 Paracoccaceae bacterium
GTCAAACCCTCTTTGCGTATATCATCAATGCTCTGCTCGGTCGCGACTTCGCGGGCATCGGATACGTCACTGCCCACAACTGAACGTGCGGCATTGCTACTTGTCGAACCAACATTCAATGAGCTGCCCCGTCGAATGCGGTATTTTTTGGCTTTAGGCTTCGTAGTCATAAAGTTGCTTCGCCTCTTCCAATGTGTTGAACATATACAGCTTGCCATCGCGCAAGACTGCTGCGGATCTGCAGAATTTTTCCAGAACTTCCGGTTTGTGTGAAACGATCAGAACTGTTGTGGTTTCAAGCCGTTCCTTTAGGATATCGCCGGCTTTTTTATTAAATTCGGTGTCGGTTGTCGATGGCATGCCTTCGTCGATCAGGTAAAGATCAAAATCCAGCGCCAGCATCAGCGAGAAACTGAACCGTGATCGCATGCCCGCACTGTAGGTGCCGACCGGCATGTCAAAATATTCATCCAGCCCGCACATCCAGCGGCAAAATGATTCAACATAATCGGGGTCCAGCCCATAAAGCCGGGCGATATAGCGAGAGTTTTCCATGGCCGACAATTTGTTAACCACGCCACCCATAAACCCGAGCGGAAAAGAAACACGGCAGGTTTTATTAATCACACCTTCATCCGGTTTTTCCAAACCTGCCATCATATTAATGATGGTGGTTTTGCCCGTTCCGTTTTGGGCCAGAATGCCGATGGAGTTTCCCAACTCCAAACGAAAAGACGCACGGTCAAGAATGACCTTACGCTGTGTTCCGGTCCAAAAGGACTTGCTGACATTTACGAACTCGAGCATTTTGCCCCGATATTGCCTCTGGTTACTCTATAATCCCTTAACGGGCTTTGCTTAATACCTACTGTACATGGCTATTATGGCAACATTATGCCGTAATTAACCGGATTGTCCCAATTAAGAATACGGGCCTTAGTGCAAATTAACAGAAAAATGGGCCAGGTTTCGTAATAACAGCGAAGACTTGCGCAGATTGCCGCCGCTTATTGCTCATCTGTTTACAGAAACAGAACAATTACCCAAAAAGGCTAACGAACAGGGTCGCGCCTAACATGATGGACACCCAGATTACCATTGACCCGGTTGTCCAAATGCGGGCCATTTTACCTTCGGGACCATGCGAATGATAAAGCCCCTCAATGATATTATCGACGCGCGCCATAAAGAAAGTCAGGCAGCCGCCCCAGATACGGCCAATCAGCCCCGCCAGTTTTTTGACCATCTTGGGGAAAATCCAGCGATCCGAGATCAGGGCGTATGGAAAGAACAACGCAATTGCCGCCAGAGCATAAAGTGCAATCTTTGGCAGGTATTTGATAATAATCTCTGTCATCTTTCCCCCCTCAATGTGCCGCGCCGACAATGGGCATCAGGAATTGTTCCAACCCGTGACCATAAAAGAACAACACAACACAGCCCGCAGCAGTCAGCGCCGGTGGCACCCAAAGCAGCAACGGAACCTTTATCGCCTCGCCAGCCTGCAGATCATCGCTGGTGGCAAAGAAACCACGCCCGACGATGGTTAACAGATAAACAATATTCAAAACCGAACTGAGCATCAGCACCCAATACATAATCTGCTGGCCCGTATCCGCAGCACCAACCAGCAACAGATGTTTACTGACGGATCCACCCAATGGCGGCAAACCGATTATCGACAGGGCCGCAACCAGAAACGAGATATAAACAATCGGCATTTTGCGCCCCAGCCCGTTCATCTGGCTGACGTTGGTTTTATGGGTCACAACATAAATTACACCGGCACACATAAACAGGGTGATCTTGCCCATGGCGTGCATGGCAATATGAACACCACCGCCCAACGCACCCATCGAGGTAGCCAGCGCCATGCCCAGTGTGATGTAGGACAACTGGCTGATGGTGGAATACGCCAGCCGCGCTTTTAGGTTATCTTTGGTCATGGCAACAATTGACGCGGCGATGATGCTATAGGCCGCCAACCACATCAGCCATTCGGATGCGCCGGTTTCGGCCAGAAAATCAATGCCGAAAATGTAGATGCCGACTTTTAGCATGGTAAACACACCGGCCTTGACCACAGCAACCGCGTGCAACAAAGCACTAACAGGTGTAGGCGCAACCATCGCGGCAGGTAGCCAGCGGTGAAACGGCATCAGCGCCGCCTTGCCAATACCAAAGGCATAAAGCCCCAGCATAACCGGTACCATCCAGCCACTGATATGGCCCTGTAAAATCCCGCCCTGGGTAAAGTCCAGCGTGCCGGTGGCCGTATAGGTCCAGACGATGCCCACCAAAAGCAGCGCAATCGAGGTGCCCATCAGGATACCCAGATAGGTGCGCCCGCCCCGCAGGGCTTCGGGGGTGCCTTTGTGGGTGACCAGCGGGTAGGTCGACAATGTGATGATCTCGTAAAACAGGAACAGGGTGAACATGTTGGACGAAAACGCCAACCCCATTACGGCCGAAATCGCCAGCGAGAAACTGGCAAAGAAGCGCGCGTGGTGCTCTTCTTTATTGCCGCGCATATAACCAACGCCATAAATATGTGTCAGAATCCATAAACCCGAGGCGATAATCGCAAACATCAGGCCCAGCGGCTCGACGTTAAAGGCGATGCTTAGGCCCGGGAATACTTCGAATAATTCATAAGCTGTTGTTGTGCTGCTGCCGACATTGCTTAAAATCACCAGCACGCAGGAAAAAGTGGCAACTGCGGCACTTAGGGTCATCCAGTCGCGCAAATTGGCGTGGTTGCGTAACAGCAAATTGCCCGCTGCTGCGGCTGCGGGAATGATCATGGTTAGCAGAATGGCTGTGTTGGTATCCATTTTTAATGCCCTCCTGCCATTGTAAAGCCATTTAGCAGCCCATCGGCCGCACTGCGCGCCGCGGTCAGGGCCAGATCGGTATCAAAGCCGAACCAGATGGTTGCCAGCGTCATAATCCACATCGGGACCAGCATTGAAAGCGGTGCTTCTTTACGGGTCAGACCTTCGGCCGGCTGTTTCATATAAAGCACCTCGACCACCTTCCAGACATAAATAACCGCCAACAGGGACGAGGCCACAATTGCCAGTGCTATCGGCCACCAACCTTGTTCGATCGCGGCCTGCACCAGTATCCATTTGCTGATAAAACCCGCAGTGCCCGGCACGCCAATCAACGACAGGCCGGCCAGCACAATGGCAAAACTGGTGAATGGCATGATTTTACCCATGCCTGCGATCCGCGCATAAAATGAACTGCCGCTACGCAAAACCAAAATGCCAACCGCCATAAACAGCGCAGCTTTGGTGATGCCGTGGTTAAACAGATGCACGATGGCACCCGACAGCCCGGTTGTGGACAGCAGCGCAATACCGACCAGAATATAGCCGATCTGCGCAATACTGGAATAGGCCAGCATCCGTTTAAAATCGGTCTGGAACACGGCAATCAACGAGGCCACGAACATAGCCACCAGCGCCAAGGGCAGCATGATGCCTTTGATCGCGTTCATTTCAAACAGGAAATCAGGCTGGAACACCGAGAACATAAACCGCAGTAATACATAAATTGCAGCCTTGGTCGCCGTGGCCGCCAGAAAACTGGTCACAGCCGAAGGTGCGTAAGTGTAGGCGTTGGGCAACCACTGATGCAGGGGAAAAATCGCCACCTTCAGGCCCATGCCAACCATGATAAAGGCAAAGGCGGTTTTAATGGTCCGATCCGCGCCGTTGGCCGAAATATAACTGGCAATATCCGCCATATTCAACGTGCCGGTACCCGCGTATAAAAACCCGATACCGATAACGAAAAATGTCGCACCAATCGTGCCCATAATCAGATAATTATAAGCCGCAGACAGCGCGCGCTTGTCAGCCTTGGCCCCCATCGCCACCAGAACATAGGTGGACAGCGAAGAAATTTCGAGGAAAACAAAGACGTTAAAGGCATCACCGGTGGCAACCATGCCCAACAGACCTGTGAAACACAGCATATAGGCGGTGTAAAACAGGGTGTGATGCTTTTGGTCTATCTCGTGCCGGATACTACGCACCGCATAAGGCAGTACAATTGTGCCAATCGCCGCAATCAACAGCAGCACAATCGCGTTGGCGGCATCAATGCGGTATTCAATGCCCATGGGCGGTGCCCAACCGCCAATATGATAGGAAATCACGCCACCTTCATGCACCTGTAACAACAGCAATATAGCAATGAAAACCGTGGTCAGGCTGGCAGAAAAGGCAATGATCCAGGCCAGAATTCGCGAGCCGAGCAAAACAATCATCGGCGCAGCCAAAAATGGCACCAGCACCACCAGTATTGGCAAATGATCCGCTAAAGTGCGGGCAACATGGGCTTGCTCTGACATCAGGTCGCACCCCCCATTACATCGCCGCAGGCTTGGTTTTCTTTACGCACCATTTCGGTTTCAATCTCTAAAATTTCATCTTCCTCAATGGTGTCAAATTCCTCGCGGATGCGCACAATCAGGGCCAATGCCAGCGACGTCGTGGCAATGCCAACCACAATTGCCGTCAGGATCAGAACATGCGGCAACGGATTGGAATAAACCACATCAGGATCGATCTTCATATCGGTCGGAAAAATTGGTGCCGTGCCGCCGGTCACTTTGCCGATCGAGATATAAAACATGAAAACCGCCGCCTGAAACAGGTTCAGCCCCACGACTTTTTTAATCAGATTGCCTTTGGCCACGACGTTATAAAGGCCGATCATCATCAGCACGGTAAACAGCCAGTAATTCATATGGCCAAGGATGAAATCCAGTTCAAACATTACCAATCCTTGTCGCTTATTCTGGGTCTACGTTCGGCGAATGCGTAGTAGATCGCCATCATCACGCCCGTCACCGTCACCAGCACACCAAATTCCACTGCTAAAATTCCCCAGTGTTGGCCGTGGGCCGGATGATGCGGGTCAAAAGCCCCGTAATCCAGAAAATCATAACCTAAAAACAAAGTGGCTACACCTGTGTAGGCATAAATCAACACGCCCAGCGCCATCAATTTATGTACCAGCCAAGTCGGGAACACAGATTGCGCCGCGTTCAAACCAAAGATGACGCCGTATAAAATAAATGCAACGGCCATGATCACCCCGGCCTGAAAACCGCCACCCGGAGAAAAATCGCCGTGAAATTGCACGTAAAGCGCAAACAGGATGATCGGGCCGATCAAGGCCTTGGTAACAACACGAAGGATCAAATGGTGGCGCATTAGCTGGTTTCCTTCTCGTCGGTATCACCCCGACGCCGTCGACGTCGCAGCCCCGAAAGCAGCAACAAAACCCCGACACCCGCAGTGAAAACCACAGCTGCTTCGCCCAAGGTGTCAAAACCCCGATAACTGGCCAGAACAACCGTAACCACATTGGGGATGTGCATATCTGCCGGACTATTGGCCAGATATTGCGCCGCAGCACCAAGCTGTGCAGGTGAATTCGGATCGCCAAAACTGGGCATATCCAGAGTGCCGTAAATAATGGCCGCTCCGGTAGCGGTGACCACCAGCAACGGTATCAGTGGCGATCGGGTGGACGGTTTTTCGATCCGCGCAGTTAGTGTCAGGGTCGACAGCATTAATACAGAAGAAATGCCAGCCCCCACCGCGGCCTCGGTAAAGGCCACATCAACCGCATCCAGTGAAACCAGCAACATAGCCGAAAGCAGGCTAAAAACACCGGCCATCATGACCACACCGAACAAATGCCGCGAATAGGTGATCGCAATCGCCGTGGTAACCAGCATAAAAAACAGGGTCAGATCAACCAGAAGTTCAACCATTGTCATCCTCATCCAGTTTTTCCGCCTTCAAGCCTTCGCTTTCGGGCGGACGCAAGCCCGTTACCAACGCCGCATCGGCCACAGCATGTGTCGACGTCGGGCCGGTTAGAAACAGGAAAATACCGATAAGCAATAATTTAACGGTGATCAAAGTCGGACCGGCCTGTAAACACATCCCGATAATCAGCAGAATCATACCGGCGGATTCGGTGATGGATACGGCGTGCAGGCGCGACCAGAAATCAGGAAACCGCAAGGTTCCTATCGCGCCAATCAAAACAAAGATCGAACCGGACACCATAAAGAACCAGCTTAGAATTTCAACAATGGTCTCGATCACTGTCATTTGCCGGTTTCCTCTTCGGTGGGCGTCTGATGTACATCACCAATGGCACGATAGCGGAAATATTTCAGGATCACGATCGTACCGACAAAATTGATCAGGGCATAAAGCAGCGCAATATCCAGAAAATCAGGCCGTCCGGCCAGAAATCCGATAACGCCGATAAACAGCACAGTCTGGGTGCCAAATGAATTAACTGCAAGAACCCGGTCATATAATGTCGGACCCCAGTAAAGGCGAATCAGCACCAGCACCATGGCAATAAACAGGGCAATGACGGCAACAACAAACATCTTACTTGCCCCCCTCGGTTTCACAGGCTGTAACGCGCGCGTCCATATCGGCAGTCGCTGCATGGTCATCTTGGCTAAAGCTAAGGGCATGCACCAAAAACCGGTCATCCTTGACCCTCACCGTAATGGTGCCGGGCGTCAAGGTTATAGAATTGGCAAACAGCATCTTGCCCAGTTCGGTTTTTTGCGTCACCGGCACCAAAAACAAATGTTGTTTGATCGGCATTTTGGGCGACAAGACTATTTTTGTCACCGCCCAGTTTGCCCGGACAACCTCGCCCATGAACCAGACAATATATCCGGAATAACGAATGGGCGACATTTGCAGGCTAAACCTGGCCCCATCCACGGCATCCATCCGTCTAACAATGTATAAGGAAAATAAAGACGCCGCCAATCCAAGTCCGATCAGCATTGGTGTATAAATACCGGACATCAGCAGCCAAAGAGCGAACAAGATAATGATGACACCAATGTTGCGCATATTTCCCCCTGATTTCCTCCGGGTGCGTCGATTTCGCCCCAAAAGTTTTTTTGTTGGATAAGGCAGAAAACGCAAACGCGCAATAGGTGATCTGGATTTTGCAGGTAAATAGCGTAATCAAATCCGGACATCTGGCGTATTTTCCTTGCCGGATCCACGCAGGCTCAATACAGGCTAAGCAGAAAAACCCTGATCGCGAGGCTGATTTGATCCGGGCCTTACAACCACAAAAGAGGTTATAAATGACAGATCAAACCCCGCTGGACATAGCCCAACAGGCGATGCAATCAAACTGGGATGATACCGCAACCCGCATGCGGTTTTTTGAACGGCTGGCCGATAGCGAGGTTTATTTACTGCTAAAGCAAGAAGCAATCGGTGACAATCTGGCACCTGAAACAATAGAGATCGAGGGCGCAGAATATTTGCTGGCTTTTGATCGCGAGGAAAGACTGGCAGATTTTACCAGCGCTGGTGCGCATCACGCCGCAATGTCGGGGCGGGTGCTTGCAAACATGTTGGCAGGGCAAGGCATCGGGATTGGTTTGAATTTGGGCGTTGCGAAATCAGCCGTCCTGATTCCAGCAGACGCCATGTTGTGGCTGGCTGAAATGTTGGAAAATGCACCTGTTTTCGTCACGGAACAACCCGTTTCGATTAATGCGCCCGAGGGATTTTCCGATACCCTGCTGCAAGCGATCGACACCAAACTGGCAACCGCAGCCGGCATGGCCCAAACTGCTTATCTGGTTTCTGTAACCTATGCTGACAACAGGCAAAGCCAGATGCTGGCAATCATCAACGCAGTGCCCCAAGCGCAACCGGCAATTGCCAAGGCGGTCAGCGAGGCACTGAATTTTAGCACCGATGAGCACAGTCAGATTGATGTGGCATTTTTCAGCAGTGATGATCCGGTTTGCCAATTGCTGGGCCGCGTTGGCTTGCGTTTTGATTTGCCTGAATTGAAATTACAAACCCGCAATGTGGCAGCCCCTGGAACTGACCCTGACAGCCCGCCAATTTTACGTTAGACCAACTTAACGCAATGCACGCCCCTTTTTGATCGCGTCACGCCCGAATTTGGCCCGAATTTCATCGGTCGCCCGTTCAGCTGCGGCGCGTTTGGCTGCACCTTGATCCAGCAAATCAACCGATAAATCAGCCGTGTCTGCCGCCGATAAATCACTAATTCCGACCCCGATTAAACGGTACGGCCCCTGATCCCCCACTTTGGCCATTAAATCACGGGCCGTGCGGTAAATCCGGTCGGTCATTTGGGTTGGATCATACAATGTAACCCGCCGGCTTAGCTGGGTGTGATTGGCGCGTTTCAATTTCAGAGTTACAATCAGACCGGCCTGCCCCTTGGCTTTGGCACGGTCGGCAACCTGTTCGGACAAACGGTAAATATGGCCATCCAGCAGTTTTAAATCCGACGTATCAACCGAAAATGTGGTTTCCTTGGAAATGCTTTTAACCGGCGCATTGGCCGAAACACGGCGCACATCGCGCCCGCGTGCCAGATACCAGAGCCGATCCCCCATCGTGCCAAACCTTGTGCCCAGAGCCTTGCGCTCGGGGCGCAATAAATCGGTGAATGTCCGAGCGACGG
>DOHJ01000061.1:0-1783 GCA_003535335.1 Paracoccaceae bacterium
AATATGGAAAGTGGTGCAATTGCCTATATTCGGCAGCACAAGGCATTAGGTTTAGGTCATGCCGTGTGGTGCGCAAGGCGATTGATCACAAACGAGCCATTTGCCGTTATTTTGCCTGACGATGTGATTGCCGCTGAAAAACCATGCTTGCAACAGATGGTGGAAGCACATGAAGAAAGCGGCGGTTGTATCGTTGCGGCGATGGACGTTCCGAAAGAAAAAGCATCTGCTTACGGCGTGTTGGACATCAAAAAAGATATGGGGGAACTGGTTTCGGTGAATGGTATGGTTGAAAAACCTCCAGCAGGAACCGAGCCTTCAAATTTGGCTGTTATTGGTCGTTATATTCTTACGCCGCATGTTTTGCGCAATTTGAATAAAATTAAACAGGGTGCCGGTGGTGAAATTCAGCTAACCGATGCGATTGCAAAAGAAATTGACCAAGGCCGCGATGTATTTGGCTACCGGTTCCGTGGCCAACGGTTTGATTGCGGCTCAAAGGCTGGCTTTTTGCAAGCAACTGTTGCCTTTGCTTTGGCGCGCGAGGATCTTCATGATGAATTTGCGCAATATCTAAATGAAATAATGCTGCCGCAACAGGCTGCGCAATAAACCGGGCGGATTTCATTTGACCAATATTTTGGTAACAGGCGGGGCCGGGTATATCGGATCACATGCCTGCAAGGCGCTCAAGGCTGCGGGTTTTACCCCAATAACCTATGATAGCTTAATTACAGGTTGGGCTGATGCGGTTAAGTTCGGTCCGTTTGAAGAAGGTGATTTGCTGGACCGAAAACGTCTGGATCAGGTTTTTGAAAAATACCAACCCGTTGCCGTAATGCATTTCGCCGCTCTTTCTCTGGTTGGTGAAAGCATGGAGTTGCCGGGGAAATATTGGCGAAATAATGTGTTTGGATCCTTGAATTTGGTTGAGGCAGCGGCAGCAGCCGGCTGTAAAAATTTCGTCTTTTCATCGACCTGTGCAACTTATGGCGATCAGGATAACGTGGTGCTGGACGAGGATTGCGTGCAATTACCGATCAATTCTTATGGTGCCTCAAAGCGTGCAATCGAAGATATCCTTGCCAATTTTGGCGATAGTGACGGGATTAAGCATGTAATTTTTCGGTACTTTAACGTTGCAGGTGCTGATCCCGAAACAGAAGTCGGTGAATTTCACCAACCGGAAACCCATTTGATCCCGCTGGTGCTGGATGCAATTGACGGAAAACGCGCCGCTCTGACTATTTACGGCACGGATTATGATACACTAGATGGCACCTGCATTCGCGATTATGTTCATGTTTGCGATCTGGTTGATGCCCATGTTCTGGGTTTGAAATGGTTGCAAGATGCCAAGGGTAGCCGTGTTTTCAATCTTGGTACGGGAAAAGGGTTTTCGGTACGCGAAGTGGTGGATAGCTGTGGTTCGGTCACAAACCGGCCCGTTCCCATTACAGAAGGAAAACGTCGGCCCGGCGATGCCGCAAAGCTGGTTTCAGGCAGTGAACGAGCAAAACGCGAGTTGGGTTGGTGCCCACATCGCTCAAACATGGAAACTATGGTTCTGGATGCTTGGCGTTGGCATCAAAACGGGCATTACGAAAAGTAAAAAAATGTTCTAGGCTGGATTCTGAACAAGGGGATCGGTTAACTTATCAGAATGATGCAAGAACTTTGGACAGCTTATAAATTGCGCTTAAGGCGTAGACGGTTCCTGTATCGGGCTCTTAGAAAACGTCATCAATTGAAAGTTGTGGCCAATAGGACCAAACAAATATCA
>DOHJ01000061.1:2193-12984 GCA_003535335.1 Paracoccaceae bacterium
CGGGAACTTGGGGTTAGCCATTTTATAATTGTAGATAATGATAGCAACGACGGTTCGTTGAATTATCTTAAAAAGCAGCCGGATGTATCAGTCTGGACGACCGACCATAGCTATAAATTATCGCGTTTCGGGGTTGATTGGCTAACATGGTTACAAATTCGATATGGCCATGGCCATTGGTGCTTAACCGTCGATGCCGATGAAATACTGGTTTACCCATATTGTGATACGCGCCCGATAAACGCGTTAACCGGTTGGCTTGATCAGCATTCAATTCGTTCATTTGGCACAATAATGCTGGATATGTACCCCAAAGGAGCGCTGGATGCGCAGCCCTACCAACCCGGTGAAAATCCGTTTGAGGTTTTAAGCTGGTTTGATGCTGATAATTACCGCAGTCAAATGCAACCGCAATTGCAAAATCTGTGGATACAGGGCGGTGTTCGTGATCGCTTATTTTTTGCCGACAAACCTGAGCGCGCTCCAACCATGAATAAAACGCCATTGGTGAAATGGAATCGCCGCTATGCTTATGTGAATTCCACCCACTCATTATTACCACGCCAACTGAACAATGTGTTTGACGAGCAGGCGCAGAGTTTAACCACCGGTGTTTTGCTGCACAGCAAGTTTCTGCACACCATCGTTGAAAAATCTGCCGAAGAAAAGCAGCGCCAAGAGCATTTTGCAAATAGCCATCTATACGACAGCTATTATGAAAATTTGATGCAAGGCCCTGATTTATGGTGTGATGCTTCAATTAAGTATAAAGACTGGCAACAACTTGAAAGCTTAAAGTTGTTATCTACAGGAAAATGGGAATAGTAGCGGATTTTGTATCCATATCATTAGAGAACGTCAGGTTTTTATTTACCCGGCTGCAATCAAAGGCTATTTGTTTAGTCAATAAGAACTGAAATATCAGAGGTAATTGCAGCAAAATAGCGGGGAAACCCGTATCAGCCTGAAGTTTGTTTGAATCCTCAACCTCGCATTAAAGATGAGCGGATATTAAATAACGCATTACAAGGCTGATGAGCGCAAAAAGCAGGTTAAGATTGGGTATATTTACGTCATATCGACTTCGGTTAAAACGGCAACGCTGGCGTGTGCGTGCCTTTAGAAAACGCCGTGAACTGAAACCGGTAAAGACGCGCACCAACCTGATTAAACCCGATGACATTATTCTTTTTTCCACCATGCGTAATGAAAAGATACGGCTACCTTATTTCTTGCGATATTATCGTGATCTGGGCATTAACCACTTTATTTTCGTGGACAATGATAGCGATGATGGCTCGCGCGAGTTTTTGGCAGAACAACCGGATGTATCGCTTTGGTCAACCACGAAAAGTTATAAAAAAGCGCGTTTTGGTGTCGATTGGTTGAATTGGTTGCAATCGAAATATGGCCATAAACACTGGACATTGACTGTGGATGTGGATGAGTTTCTGGTTTACCCGTTTAGTGACACGCGCTCGTTGCGGGCGCTAACCGATTGGTTGGATGCTTCCTCAATTCCTTCATTTGGTGCGATGTTGCTGGACATGTACCCAAAGGGGCAGATCGATAAATCGCCGTACCGCTCGGGGCAAGATCCGTTTGAAATTGCATCATGGTTTGATAGTGGCAACTACACAATCGCCAAAAACAAAAAATATGCCAATCTATGGATCCAAGGCGGCCCCAGAATGAGGTCCTTTTTCCAGGATGATCCAAAGAGCGCTCCCGCGCTGAATAAAATTCCACTGGTGAAATGGGATCGAAAATATACCTATGTCAGCTCAACGCACACGCTATTGCCCCGTGGCCTGAACAAGGTTTACCAAGAATGGGGCGGCGAGCAGGTATCAGGCTGTTTGCTGCATGCAAAATTTTTAGACACCTTCGGCATCAAAGCAAAAGAAGAGCTGGAGCGTGGCCAGCATTATGCCAACAGCCATGAATATAAGGCATATCATGAGGCCCTGCTGGATAATCCGGATCTGTGGTGTAAGTGGAGCGAAAAATATATTAACTGGCGACAGCTGGAAATTCTGGGCCTGATGTCCAAAGGAAACTGGGCATGAGCGGTTCTGTCGGCATAGTAATGATGGTGCATAATGCGCTGGATCGCGCCGCACAGGTTGCGCGGCACTGGGCAAAACATGGCTGCCCCGTAGTCATTCACGTGGATAAACAGGTAAACCGTCGATCATATAATGATTTTGTTAATGAGCTGTCAGATATACCAAACCTCAAGTTCTGTGGCCGGCATCAATGTGCTTGGGGTACTTGGTCTTTGGTGCAGGCTTCTCAAACAGCGTCTGAATTTATCCTGAAAGAATTCCCGAAAGTACGTCATGTTTATCTGGCCTCGGGTTCATGTTTGCCGCTTCGACCGGTACAGGAATTAATTGATTATCTGGATGATCGGCCACGTACAGATTTCATTGAATCTGCTACAACGGATGATGTCCCATGGGCCATCGGAGGTCTTGATGCAGAGCGGTTCACTCTAAGATTCCCGTTCTCGTGGAAGGCGCATCGTGCATTATTTGACGGCTATGTAAGGCTGCAACGGCGTCTGCGCTATAAGCGAAAAATCCCCACGGGCTTGATCCCGCATCTGGGTTCGCAATGGTGGTGCCTGACACGACGTACACTTTCGGCGATATTAGAAGATCAGGAACGCGATGTTTTTGACGCGTATTTCAAACGGGTCTGGATCCCGGATGAATCCTATTATCAAACACTGGTACGCTTGTTTTCAACAAATATCGAAAGCCGGTCTTTGACGCTTTCCAAGTTTGACCACCAAGGAAAACCTCACACATTCTACGATGATCATTTGCAATTATTGCGCCGCTCCGATTGTTTTGTTGCCCGTAAAATCTGGCCCAATGCCAACCGTTTGTATGATGCATTTTTGGCTAATGATGGCGGAATAATCAAAAATTCCGAGCCAAACCCGGGGAAAATTGACCGAATTTTTGCAAAAGCGGTTGAGCGACGCACCCGTGGGCGCGCCGGATTATACATGCAAAGCCGTTACCCGCGCGAAGACTGGGAAAATGGGGCAACACCATCCAGCTATTCAGTGTTTCAAGGCTATACCGAATTATTTGATGATTTTGAACCTTGGCTGGCAAGGGCAACCAGCACAACAGTTCATGGTCACCTATTTTCGCCAGAGCAGGTTGAATATTCAGGTGGCGAAAAAGTCTATAACGGGTGTCTGACTGATTCAGCTAAAATACGAAATTATGATCTGAAGGCATTTTTAACAAATTTAATCTGGAACACACGCGGCCAAAGGCAATGTTTTCAATTCGGGCCTAACGATGCGCAAGGATTAAACTGGTTTATAGCCAAAGATCCTAATGCGACTATTTCTGTAATTACCGGTGCGTGGGTGGTGCCTCTTTTCCATTCAAACTTGAGCTTTGCTGAAATCCGCAAAGAGGCCGCGAGGCTTCAAAAAATAGAAAATGCCCATATGGTGGTACTGCGGTCCCCTTATGCCAAGGCACGTGTGAAGATTATGACAATGTCTGAATTTATCGAAGCTCCGATGGAACCATTGCAGGAAATTATTGATGCAATAGGCCCAAGAAAGCTGCACACTCTTTCTGAAGCACCTAAAATAGTTGATCTAACGGGGTTTGGGAAGTTTTTGCAAAATTTGAAGAATCAAGGAATGCACCCACATATGATGGGGGATTTTCCGCATAGCAATCAGATTTCGCAGGTCACAACCAAACCTCGAAAACCATATTTAGTAAAAAAGTAGAACCAGATGACAAAACCGTTTGATTATTTTGTGATGTTTGCCGAAATGCGGACCGGCTCCAATTTTTTGGAAACAAATATCAACAGTATCAATGGGCTAAAATGTTATGGAGAAGCATACAATCCTGCCTTTATAGGCTATCCAAACAAAAGTGATTTATTAGGTGTTACCCAAGCCATGCGCGATGGGGATCCGCTACGCCTGATCAATACCATGAAGGAAAAAACCTCGGGCCTGCCGGGTTTTCGGTTTTTCAACAACCATGATGCGCGGGTTCTTGAGCATTGCCTGCCCGATCCGCGCTGTGCAAAAATTATACTTACCCGCAATCCGCTGGACAGCTATGTATCCTGGAAGATTGCCCAAGCAACGGATCAGTGGAAATTAACCGAATTCAAAAACCAGAGGACTGCAAAGGTTGTTTTTGATAAAACTGAATTCGCCAATCATCTTGCCAAGTTACAAACCTTTCAGCTGCGTTTGATGAAGGGTCTGCAAACAACCGGACAAACTGCATTTTACATCGCTTATGAGGATATCCCGGATGTTGATGTGTTAAATGGCTTGGCAATTCATCTGGGTGTTGAGGGTCGAATAGAGCAAATATCGAAATCTTTAAAACGGCAAAATCCGGCATCATTGCGTGATAAAGTTAGTAATTATGATGAAATGATAACTGCCCTAACAGATATTGATCATTTCAACCTTAACCACACGCCCAGTTTTGAACCTCGCCGCGGACCTGTCGTACCCGGATATATTGCCGCAAACACCGCACCATTGATGTATTTACCAATAAAAGGCGGACCGGACAGGCAAGTCCGTGAATGGTTGTCCGCTATTTCCCAAGACAATAGTTTGGTCGGCGAATTTAACCAAAAAACACTGCGAAAATGGAAGCGCAACAACCCCGGGCATCGTAGTTTTACAGTGATTAGGCATCCTCTGGTCAGGGCGCATGCTGCTTTTTGTGACTATATTCTTGATACCGGCGAAGATAGTTACCCGGAAATCCGCGAAACACTCAGAACCGTTTATAAGTTATCAATTCCTAATGGCGCTGTTGATGACACTTATGACCGGCGCAAGCATCGAGAGGCATTTTTGGGTTTTCTTGGCTTCCTGAAGAGTAATTTAAATGGCCAAACCAGCATTCGGGTTGATCCGGCTTGGTGTAGTCAATCACAGGTGTTGCAAGGTTTTGGGCAGTTCATGTTGCCAGATATGGTTCTGCGTGAAGACCAATTAGAGGATGGATTGGCGCATCTGGCAAAACAAGTTGGGTTTACATCTGCTGACGTTCCACAAGCCATTAATAATTACCCTTTTAGCCTAAGCGATATCTATGATGCCGAGATCGAAGCCGCTGCGCGCGACGTATATCAGCGCGATTATATGATGTTTGGCTATAGGGCCTTAAAAAAAGGCTAAGCTGCTTTTGTTGTCTCGATATTGGTAAGCAATGCATGCAACGTGGCCGGGTCGGAATTTGCGCGCAATTTATCGCAGATTTCCTTATTTCGCATGGTTCTGGAAACCAATGCCAGTGCTTTTAAGTGTTCCACCCCTGAATCAATCGGGGCAAACAATGTAAAAATCAGATCGACAGACTGGCGATCAACCGCATCAAAATCCAGCGGTTGCTCAACCCGCAAGAATCCACCGATCACGGAATCAATTCCAGATATACGGGCGTGTGGCAAAGCAACACCATGACCAACACCTGTTGAACCCAGTTTTTCACGGTCTTGCAAAGCTTTAACCGCAGTTGCCAGTTCAATGTTATGGGCTGATGATACGATCTCTCCCAATTGTTGGAAGAGACGTTTTTTACTTGAAACCTGACCGACAACGCGTACGGCCTCGGGCATTAGGATATCTGAAAGTTCCATTTACCTTCACTTTACTCTTGCCCATCAGTCGGGCTTTAAGACGCGTTTGCTGGGTCAATCCAGCCTATATTACCATCTTCACGGCGATAAACTACATTAATCCCACTATGTTTATCATTGCGAAACACCATAACCGGGGCTGTTGATAGCTCCATCTGCATGACCGCTTCTCCAACAGATAGGGACGGTATTTTTGTCTCCATCTCGGCGATGATCATGGGTTGAAGCGTTTCAGGCTCTGATTCTTCGGCTTTGTCTGATCCGGCCAAGATATACGAGGAAGCGTGTGATAATTCAACCGGTTGTGTACGCGCGCGGTGATGATCTTTCAATCTCCGCTTATAACGTCGCAATTGTTTTTCAAGCTTGCCGCTACATTGGTCAAACGCTGCATAAATCTCATGGGAATGCGCCTTTGCTGACGCTGTAAGACCTGTTGAAAGGTGAATTGTAGCTTCGCAAACATATTCGTTTGCGCTGCGCGAAAAAATGACCATCGCATCTGTTGGCCGCTCCGCGTATTTTTGTGCAATGCTATCAAGCTCTGCTTTAACATGGATTTGCAGGGCTTCACCTATATCAATCTGTTTTCCGCTGATCTGATACTGCATCATGTCTCCTTTGAATTTACAAGAAATTTTACCCCACAACACTTAGTGTTGCGATAGCCCTGCATAGGATAAAATTTCACATAAAAATTATAGCCCGGCAGAGGTTGGGGCATTTGCTGTGCAGCCGTTATTTTGGCCCCACCAATGATGATAACTGTTTTATTCATCAGCCCTATTTGGCGTTAGATTGTCCCACCTTGTCAATACTAACTGCAGGTAATTACATCAATTTATAGATATTTTAAAGAGGAGTTGGCGCGTGGAAGGTCAATGTATGCGGGAAAATGCGTATGGGCATAGATACCCGCTACGATATCCTAAATCCCTGGCCCAAATAGACGCGGCGCACATTTTCGTCTTGGATAACTTCTTTGGTGGTGCCGCTCATTAATACTTTGCCGTCATGTAAAATATAGGCCCGGTCGACAATTTCCAGCGTTTCACGCACGTTATGATCCGTGATTAAAACGCCAATGCCACGGTTTTTAAGATCGGCCACCAATGAGCGAATTTCGCTAACTGCAATCGGGTCAACGCCGGCAAAAGGTTCATCAAGTAACAAATATTTTGGATCAGCAGCAAGGCATCGGGCAATTTCAACGCGGCGTCTTTCTCCGCCAGATAGTGACAATGCCGAGGCCCGGCGTAAATGGGCAATAGAAAAATCACTAAGCAACTCTTCCAGCCGCTCGCGGCGTTTGTGTCGGTCCGATTCTGCGATCTCAAGGATTGCTAAAATATTGTCCTCAACACTCATTCCTCGAAAGATAGAAACTTCTTGCGGCAAATATCCGATCCCAAGCTTGGCACGGCGATACATCGGTAATGCCGTAACATCGCGGCCATCAATAATAACCTGCCCGCTTTCGGCTGTAATCAGCCCGGCAATCGCGTAAAAACAGGTGGTTTTCCCAGACCCGTTCGGGCCTAATAATGCAGCAACCTCACCCCGCCCAAGTTCGATACTAACATCACGCAACACAGGGCGCTTACGATAACTTTTGCGCAAATTACGAATTTGCAGACCGCCGCCGCCATCTGAAAGTGACAGATCCGGTTTGGAGGCCATAGTTCAATTACCGCCTGTTTGCAAAATGGTCTTTACGCGACCGACAAGCGTGGCTTTTCCTGTTTTCAGATCGACGATCATGCGTTGTGCAGACAACGCACTTTGACCTTGGGTCAGAATAACATCGCCTGTCATTACAATATTGCTGTTTTCGATCGAATAGACCGCCTCATTGGCTTCGGCCGCTTCGGCTCCGTTTACCAACACAACATTGCCTGTTGCATGCATTTGTGAAATTTTACGATTGTTGCCTTGAGTGTATTTAACCGCAACACGGTTTGCCGACAGGCGCATTGTGCCTTGGCCGATAATAACATTTCCGCTAAAAACTGCCGAGCCATCGCTTTGGTTGATTTGCAGCTGATCCGAAGATAATTCTACAGGCAGTCCAGAGTCATGTTTCAGCCCGCCAAAGGCAATTTCTGTACCTTGGGCTAAAGAAATGGCCGGTGTTGCAGTTATCATAAACGCCAAAAATATTGTGTAAAATCTATTTAACATATTACCCTCTCAACATTCAGGCTATCTGGTTTTAGGATCGTATACCATCTTAACCCCGCCTTTGAAAACCAGAAGATGAGATGCGTTGGCCCCTTTTTGTGTTTTGAGGACCATTTTTCCTGCATCGATCAAGCCTAACGGACCCCGAGCCGTAATTTGGCCTTCTGAGACGATCGATGTTTCGTCAAGCCGCGCGACAATTGCAGAGGTATCAATGGTGAAACCGGTCGAGGTAGTAATTTGCACACCACCGCGCAGTGAAGTGATCTGCTGTTCGCTATCTATAATCCCGTCACCTGCAATCATATCAATCCGCCCTCCGTTTGCATCCTCCAGTATGGTCGTTAATTCTGTCGCATTTATTCTTTTGGGGTTTTCTGTGTCCGGTCGCGCATATTTCGCAGTGATAGAAATTGCTGATCCATCTTCTGTAACGCCTGCATAGTTTGGCGCACCGATACGCTGATTTTGGGCCAGTTCTTCTACATCCACTTCGGCGTAAGGAATGGATTGAGAGGGGTCGATATTACGCGGAAATAAAAACAGCGTTGAAAGAATACCCAGCGCAACAACCGGCAGGATCACCTTTGTCCATGCAACAAAGCGAGAGTAATTGTTATCATATGTCGTCATACGGGAACCGTGCCAGATTTTGTCTATTAGGCCAAGGGCTGCGTTAGCTCTTTCAGCGGGGCTTTGCCGATGGAACCAGCCCAAAACGGCCAATACTGGCGTATCAGGAATGGGCAAAGATATCAATTTCCGGCCAGCCCGACAAATCAAGATTTGCACGCATGGGCAGGAAATTAAAACAGGCTTGGGCAATTTCCATCCGGTCTTCGCGCTCCAGCATAATGTTTAGCGCATCGCGCAAACGGTGCAGGTATAAAACATCCGAGGCAGCATAGGATATCTGCGCCTTGGTTAGCTCATCCGCACCCCAATCCGAACTTTGCTGTTGTTTTGAAACATCCACACCCAGCAATTCCTGCAACAGATTTTTCAACCCGTGCCGGTCTGTATAAGTGCGAACCAAACGCGAGGCGATTTTTGTGCAATAAACCGGTGCCGTAACCGTACCAAAGGCATTTTGCATGGCAGCAATGTCAAACCGGCCAAAATGAAACAGCTTCAGAACCGCAGGATCCGCCAGCATCCGGCACAGATTTGGTGCTTCGGTCTGGCCTTTTGCCACCTGAACCAGATGCGCATCCCCATCACCCGATGACATTTGCACCACACAAAGCCGGTCGCGCGCAGGGTTTAACCCCATGGTTTCACAATCAATTGCCACAACTGTCCCCAAATCCAGATCGTCGGGCAGGTCGTTTTTATAGAGGTAATTCGCCATAATATGTCCTTTTGGTTGCTGGTTTCTACACAGAAACAAATGCGCCGCATAGGGCATATTTATGTAATAATCTGCAGATACCACTAAAATCTGCTTGGACAAAGCGCCCGGATGCCCCATCAGTGGGATATGGAAAATCATGCGATCATAGTTATCCCCGCCCGTTATGCCTCAAGCCGTTATCCCGGCAAACCGCTTGCGCAAATTACTGGCGCAACAGGTCAGGCAAAAACGCTGATTGAGCGCAGCTGGCTGGCTGCCAAACAGGTTGGCGGTGTAAACGAGGTTTATATTGCCACTGATGATGCGCGTATTGCCGATGCCGCGCGGGGATTTGGTGCCAAAATACTGATGACATCAGTAGATTGCGCCAACGGGACCGAACGTGTTGCCGACAGCCTGAGCGGTTTGGATCAGGTGCCGGACATCGTTGTAAACCTGCAAGGCGACGCACCGCTTACCCCGCCGTGGTTTCTAACGGCCTTGGTTGATGAAATGCAGCGCGATCCATCAGTTCAAATAGCCACGCCGGTTTTGCGCTGTGATGGTCAAACGCTGGCAAATTTCCGCGAAGATCGGCGCAATGGTCAGGTTGGCGGAACAACGGCGGTGTTTGATGACAATCATGACGCGCTATATTTCTCCAAAGAGGTCGTGCCTTATACCGATGCCGAATATCCAACTGATGCGCCAACGCCGGTTTTTCACCACGTTGGAGCCTATGCTTACCGGCCCGCCACGCTAAAAGCCTACAACAGTTGGGGGGCGTGTGAGCTGGAGCGGCTGGAAGGGTTGGAGCAAATGCGTTTTTTACAGCGGGGCATTAAGGTGCGTTGTGTCGAGGTTGATGCGCGCGGGACTGTGTTTTGGGAATTGAACAATCCGGTTGATATGCAACGGATTGAGGCTGAATTGATGAAAAGAGGCGAAGAATGAAAACTGTTACCGCTGGAAACGTTGATTTTTCCAATAACGCGCCCTTTGTTTTGATTGCCGGCCCTTGCCAGTTGGAAGGGCTGGAACACAGTCGCCAGATTGCCCAAAGCCTTGCGGAAACCTGTGCAGAGCTTGAAATCCCGTTTATTTTCAAGGGCAGTTTCGATAAGGCCAACCGCACCAGCCTGTCTGGCAAGCGCGGTTTGGGCATTGATGAAGGCCTGACAATCCTGTCGAAAATCAGTGCCGAACTGGGCTGCCCGACTTTGACAGATGTGCACAATAATGAACAATGTTCTGTGGCCGCCCAAGCCGTTGACATCATCCAGATCCCTGCATTTTTGTGCCGCCAGACCGATTTATTGCTGGCCGCTGGTGAAACCGGCGCTGTTATTAATGTTAAAAAAGGACAATTTTTAGCCCCGAATGATATGGGCAATGTTGCCGATAAAATTGCCAGCACCGGAAACCAGCAAATTTTGCTTACCGATCGCGGCACCTCATTTGGCTATAACATGCTGGTCAGCGATTTTCGAAGCCTGCCGATTATGGCCGAAACCGGTTATCCGGTGATTTATGATGCCACCCACTCGGTACAATTTCCCGGTGGTCAAGGCGGATCAAGCGGCGGTAAGCGCGAATATGTGCCGCCATTGGCG
>DOHJ01000099.1 GCA_003535335.1 Paracoccaceae bacterium
GGTCAGTATTTTCAGCAGTTTCCGGAATTTTTTGCGCCGCCATCTCGGGCTGTGGTGCAGAGGCAGGATCAAGATTAACGGCATCGGCCACAGGCTCTGAACTGACTTGTTGCTCTGATTTTGGCCCTGGGCGTTGCTGGCGTTCAACACGCTCAGAATCGCGTTTTAACTGGCGCTCGCGGTTTTGCACCTCTTGTTGCTCGCGCTTTGCATCTGCCTCGCGTTGGGCCTCTGCCAGCATGCGTTTGTAGTGTTCCGCATGCTGTTGAAAATTTTCGACCACAACCCTGTCATTTGCCAAAAGCGCATCACGCGCTAATTGGTTGTATTTATCAATGATTTGCTGTGGTGTACCACGCACTTTACCCTCGGGGCCAGAACTGTCAAAAACCCGGTTCGGGTTGTTTCCACCAGAGGGGCGATTGCGGTTTTTATTGTTGCGCGAACGGGATTTTGATGATCTCATGATTAAATTGTATCCAGCCTATTTTGGGCTAATTCGCCTATGATCACAACCGCGCCTCTTGCGTGGGGTTATTCAAACCGGATCTTTGCGATTTATGGTTACTTGCAAAAGGGGTCAGTCAATCGACAACCACCATGGTGCAGATTTATATTTAACATATGCACGCATCATGACAAGTGGAATTTGTGAAATACAGTATAAATCCGTGTATTTTTTGGTTTTCAGAGCATTTAGTCGCGCAAATCAGCCTGATTTTCCCAAAACAACACGATCATGCCCATTCATGTCTTTTAGAATATTGATTCCCTGAAAGCCGGCGGATTGAAACATGGCACTGACAGCGAGGCCTTGTTTATGGCCTATTTCAACGATCAAACGTCCTTTGGCCGATAAATACATTTGTGCGGTTGCAATGATCATCCGGTATGCATCCAACCCATCCCCCCCCGGCGTCAAGGCGATTTCCGGTTCCCAAATGCGCAATTCAGGTGCCAGCGCGGGCATTTCATCCGCGCTGATATAAGGTGGGTTGGAGACGATTAAATCATAGGGTTGTGTGATTTTTGAAAACCAGTTGGATAGCAAAAATTCGGCGCGATCAGACAGATTATGCAGTTCTGCATTTTTGTTCGAAATGGATAAGGCTTGGGGGCTGATATCGGTCCCTACCCCGCTTGAATGTTGGCTTTCTGCAAGTAACGTCAACAAAATACAGCCCGATCCTGTGCCAAGATCAAGCACTGTATCAAAGGTTTCGACCAAGGCGGCCTCAATCAGCAGCTCTGTATCGGGGCGCGGGTCAAGCACGTCAGGGCTTACGATAAAATCTCGTCCGTAAAAGGACCGCTTCCCAATGATTTGAGAGACCGGCTGTCGATCACAGCGCGCCTTTATCACGGTCTCGAATTCTTCAATTGCGTTAATCGAGATCTTATCAGCTAAAACCAGCAACAGACGACTGCGCTCAATTTTCAATGCGTGAGCCAAAAGGATTCGGGCATCATTGGCGGCATCGGGCACATTGGCAGATTTCAGACGCTGCACGGCATTTGCCAATACAGTCGACGCAATCACGCGTCCATCTCGGCCAGTAATGTGGCTTGTGCATCGGCCGTTAGCGCATCAATGATTTCGTCCAGATCGCCCTGCATGATCTGCTCGAGCTTATAAAGCGTCAGGTTGATCCGGTGATCCGAAACCCGCCCCTGAGGAAAATTATAGGTCCGGATCCGTTCCGAGCGATCGCCTGATCCCACCTGATTTTTGCGATCGGCCGAGCGTTCATCATCCACCCGCTGGCGTTCCAGATCATAAAGCCGGGTTTTTAAAACCTGCATGGCTATTTCGCGGTTTCGGTGCTGGGATTTTTCCGAACTAACCACGATCATTCCGGTTGGAATGTGCAAAATACGCACGGCAGAATCGGTGGTGTTGACGTGCTGGCCACCGGCACCCGAGGCCCGCATCGTATCAATGCGCAAATCCTTTTGATCAATCTGGATGTCCACATCTTCGGCTTCGGGCAACACCGCAACTGTGGCGGCCGATGTATGCACCCGCCCGCCGCTTTCGGTGGTTGGCACCCGCTGCACCCGATGCACCCCGCTTTCGTATTTCAAGCGGGCAAAAACACCGTCGCCCTGCACATGTGCAGTGACTTCTTTAACGCCGCCCAGTTCGGTGATGCTTTGCTCTAGAATTTCAAATTTCCAACCGTGGGATTCGGAATATCGTTGATACATCCGCAGCAAATCACCGGCAAATAGCGCGGCCTCGTCACCACCGGTGCCCGGGCGAATTTCAATCATCGCCGGACGCGCATCAGCGGCGTCTTTGGGCAGCAAGGCCAATTGCAAGGCGTCTTCAACCACCGGCAAACGATCCCGCAAAACCGGCAATTCTTCTTCGGCCAGCTCCTTCATTTCGGGGTCGGCCAACATGGCCTCGGCCTCTTGCAAATCGGTCAGCAGCTGGCGATACTCCGCCACTTGCTCGACCACCGGCTTAAGCTCGGAATATTCCCGCGCCAATGTGGCAATATCGGCCTCCACATCGCCTGCGGCCATCTTGGCTTGGAGAAACTCAAAGCGCTGGGTGATTTGCATCAATTTATCTAAAGGAACCATTTGGCTGTCTTGCCTGTTCGTCGTGATTTGGTCAAGGGGCGGATTTATGATATAATCACGATATGAAAGAGATAGCCGTTTTATTAGCTATATTTTCGATGCCGGTTTATGGCGAAATGTGCCGATGTGGCACAAACAAAGCAGGGGCTGTGCCTTATCGGGGCTGATCCAGCGCCTTGAGCGCCAGAACCCAGCCCTTAAGGCGGGCGGCATTAACGCCAAAATCCGAACGGCCAAAACGCAAGCGACCAAACATACGGACCTGAGTTTTTTCAGCGTTTTGGCTGACCAGAATGGTTGTGTAATCTGGAAAACCGAAAACGCGTGTTCGGGTGACATAAGTGATCATGCCACTTTTTTCGCTGCCAGCTATTTTTTGGGTGCGCGGGGTGCTTAAAACCACCGACGATATGTTGTCCCATAAGGCCTCGGGTTTATTTTCGGAAAGGTATAAAAACGACGCCGATCCTTCGTTTATCACCGGTGAATCAGTTGTTGCGCCGGTTGGCGGCATCACATGAACAAGGGCCGTATCATGCGCTGAAAAACGTACATAAATCAATCCGGAAATGGCGATCATAACCAGCAACCAACTGGTATTAATGATAAATTTTGACATCATTTTGATTTTTTCCTTTCATTCCAAGCCCATAAACACAGCAATTCATGGGCCACATGCGCGCCTGCAATGGCTGTTGCACCACCGGTATCAAAGGGCGGCGACACCTCGACCACATCACCGCCAACCATATTTATTCCGGCCAGATCACGCAAGATTATCGAGGCCTGCGCGCTACTTAAACCACCCCAAACCGGAGTGCCGGTGCCCGGTGCAAAGGCCGGATCAAGGCAATCAATATCAAAGGTCAGATACGTTTGATAATCGCCAAGGATTGCCTTGATTTTGGTCGCTGTGGCCTGCGGTCCGATCAAATGCACCTCGCGCGCATCAATGATGTTTACCCCAAGCGTGTCAGAATTGCTGGTGCGAATGCCAACCTGAACGCTGCGTTTCGGATCAATAAGCCCCTCTTTTACGGCCTTGTAAAACATGGTTCCGTGATCGACACGGCCCATATCATCATCGGCCCAAGTATCGGTATGGGCATCAAATTGCAGCAATGAAAGCGGGCCGTATTTGGCCGCATAGGCACGTAAGATCGGAAAGGTAATGTAATGGTCGCCCCCCAAGGTAATGCTGGCCGTACCCGTTGCCAAAATCCCTGCAATATGACCTTGCAATGCGGCCGGAAAATTGGCGATATTGGCATAATCAAAGGCCAGATCGCCGTAATCCACCACGTTGCAATCAAGCATCGGGTTGATGTCCCAGCCATAAGGCGCGTCGTGCGATTGCAGGCTTGAGGCCTCGCGAATGGCGCGCGGACCCAAGCGGGTGCCTGGCCGGTTGGTGACGGCCTGATCAAAGGGGATACCGGTGATGGCAATGTCGGCCTCACTCAGGTCTTTGGTGTAGCGCCGCCGCAAGAATGACGTGATGCCGCCAAAGGTATTTTCGCTTGCCATACCACGCAAAGATTGGCGCGTAAGTGCTGTATCTACTTCATTTTTTGCGTCTTCAAGCGCCAGTTCATGCCCCCCTTAATGGTTGATTCCGTTCAACCAGACGGGCAAAGAACGAAGCCCCGATTGGCGATATTT
>DOHJ01000089.1:0-935 GCA_003535335.1 Paracoccaceae bacterium
TCGGGCGAGAACCAGAAACCGTTGTAAATCAGCTCGGCATATTTTGGCATCAGCTCGTCTTTTAGATGCGCGGCACCACGGTCCAGCGTGATGCTTTCAATGCCGCGGTGGGCTTCCAGCATAATCGTGCCGCCCGGTGTTTCGTAAATGCCGCGGCTTTTCATCCCGACAAAACGGCCCTCGACCAGATCAAGCCGGCCAATGCCGTGTTTGCCACCCAATTCATTTAGCGCAGTCAGCATTTCTGCCGGGCTTAACGCCTTGTCATTCAGCGCAACAGGATCGCCTTTTTCATAAGTAATTTCGATAAATTCCGGTGTGTTTGGCGCATCCTCTGGAGCTACGGTGCGCTGATAAACGTAATCTGGCGCCTCAACGGCCGGATCTTCCAGAACCTTGCCCTCGGACGAGGTGTGCAGCAGATTTGCATCCACCGAAAACGGCGCTTCGCCGCGTTTATCCTTGGCAATCGGAATCTGGTGCGCTTCGGCAAATTTCAGCAAACGTGTGCGGCTGGACAAATCCCATTCACGCCACGGGGCAATAACCTTAATTTCAGGATTAAGCGCATAGGCGGCCAATTCAAACCGAACCTGATCGTTGCCTTTGCCAGTCGCGCCATGCGAAACCGCATCGGCGTTATGTTCGGCGGCCAGTTCCACCAGACGTTTTGAAATCAGCGGCCGCGCGATCGAGGTGCCGAGCAAATACAGCCCCTCGTATTGCGCATTGGCACGAAACATCGGAAAGACAAAATCGCGCACGAATTCCTCGCGCAGGTCTTCAATGTGGATATTTTCAGGTTTTACGCCCAGTAGTTCGGCCTTTTTGCGCGCCGGTTCCAGTTCTTCGCCCTGACCCAGATCGGCGGTAAAGGTCACAACCTCGCAGCCATATTCAATTTCCAGCCACTTCAAAATAATCGAGGTATCAAG
>DOHJ01000089.1:1257-3638 GCA_003535335.1 Paracoccaceae bacterium
CCACCGGAATAGGCCAGCACTACTTTTTTCGGCGCAGACATTTTGTTTCTCCAACATCCAATTGTTTCATGTCGCGATTAGCCCTATTTTGGCCAAAGAGCAAGGCGTACAGGTTGACCAAACCGGCAAGGGGTGCGTATCAACAAATAATTGGTTTCGCAAAAGAGGTAAACAATGCAAGGCTGGACGATTTTCACCCATTCAATGCGGATGGTTTTTGCCAATCTGGCAGTTGCTTTCAGAATTTCACTGATGCTTTATTTGGTGCAGGTTGCTGCCGGAGTTTATTTCAGCGGTAAATTTGGCAACACCCTGTTGATGCTGCAATCCGGGACAGGAATTCCGCATATTCCACCCGGGTTTTGGCCCACATTTGCACTGCTTTTGGCGGTAAATCTAATCACCAGCCTTTGGATTGCCGTAAGTTGGCACCGATACATTTTACTGGAAGAAAACAACGGCGCGGTTTTGCCTGCTTTTAAAGGGCCGCAAATCATGGCTTACTTTGGTAAATCAATCTTGCTCGGTCTGCTATTGGCGCTGGTTTTCATCGCAACCAGCATGATTGCAGGTATGATATTGGGGGCGGTTGCCGGCGAGGTCGGGCTTTTGGCTTCCAGTCTGGTTGCGTTCGGGGTGTCGATTTATCTGTCTTACCGTATCGGATTGGCGCTTCCGGCTGCGGCAATTGACCGCTCAATGACATTCGGGGAATCATGGAATGCCACAACACCGGCCGCGGCCGCGATCTTCCAGCTTGCGGTGATTGCGATCGGATTTATCGTGCTTATCCAGTTGCCGCAAATGTTTAACGCTGACCTGAATTCGGTGATTAATCTGGTTTATACTTATGTCATGGGCTGGATTATCATGATGGTTGGTGTCAGCGTGTTGACCACCTTGTTTGGTATTTATGTTGAAGGCCGTAAAATATAATCATGACAGTTTTTTCTGATAATGCCCACGCGGCCACCCGTGCGATGCGCGAATTGTTTGACGCAACGCCACTGCAACGCAATGATCATTTGTCGGCACGCTTTGATGCCGATATCTGGCTGAAACGCGAAGACCTTTCGCCGGTTCGGTCCTATAAAATCCGCGGTGCATTAAACGCCATGCGCAAGGTTATTGGCGATCAGGATACGTTCGTGTGTGCCAGTGCCGGCAATCACGCCCAGGGGGTTGCCTTTGTCTGCCGGCATTTCGGGGTGAAAGGTGTGATCTTCATGCCCGTTACCACGCCGGCGCAAAAGGTAAACAAGACACGGATTTTTGGTGGCGAAAACGTCGAAATCCGCCTTGTCGGCGATTATTTTGACGACACTCTGGCCACGGCCCGCAGCTACTGCAAAGGAATTGGCGCCCATTTTTTATCGCCGTTTGACGATAAAGATGTGATCGAGGGCCAAGCCTCGGTTGCAGTCGAGTTGCTGCAGAAGCTGGGTAAAAGCCCTGATATGATTGTGTTACCTGTGGGTGGCGGCGGTTTGTCTTCGGGGGTTGTGTCGTATCTGGCGGCAAAATCGCCTGAAACGCAAATCCGGTTCGTTGAACCCGAAGGCGGCCCAAGCCTGACAGCCGCGATCAAAGCGGGCAAGCCTGTTACGCTGGATACAATTGACAGTTTTGTCGACGGGGCGGCTGTGGCGCGCATTGGCGACGAAAACTTTGCGGTGCTGAAAAACGTTGCGCCGCAAAACATCCTGCTTGCCCCCGAGGACCGCATTTGCAGCACAATGCTTGAAATGCTGAATGTCGAAGGCGTAGTACTGGAACCGGCAGGAGCGCTTTCAATTGACGTGTTGGCCGATTTATCCGGGCAGATCAAAGGCAAGACCGTGGTTTGCGTTACCTCGGGCGGAAATTTTGATTTTGAGCGCCTGCCCGAAGCAAAAGAGCGCGCCCAACGCTATCTTGGTTTGAAAAAATATTTCATCCTGCGCATGCCGCAGCGTCCCGGTGCGCTAAAGGAATTTTTGGGCATCCTTGGGCCGGATGACGATGTGGCCCGCTTTGAATATCTGAAAAAATCTGCCCGTAATTTCGGCTCGGTCCTAATCGGTATCGAAACCAGCAATGCTGATAATTTTGCCATTTTGTTCAAAAAACTGGATGCCGCCGGCTTTTCCTTCAGTGACATCACCAATGATGAAACAGTCGCACAGTTCGTTATTTAGACCCAACTGCGCACGGACGCCCCAACCCGTTACAGGTTGAGGTTAAGAATTATTTCGCCTCACAAATGCAAAGCGCTGTAAATGGCTAGGAGCCGGATTTGCGTCTGCGCTTGCGCTTTGGGCCGCCTTGATTCTGGCCTTCCGGTCTGGCGCTGCCTGCAGGCTTGCCGCCACCGCCACCTCGATGCCTGCCACCGCCGCCAC
>DOHJ01000089.1:3991-8942 GCA_003535335.1 Paracoccaceae bacterium
CCGCCGCCACGCCGCCCGCCGCCGCCACCACCACGGGGTGCCGGTTTTTCCTCTTGTGGACGAATGCCGCCATCGCAGGGAATTTCGGATTTCATCAGTTTTTCAATTTGTTTCAGATAGCCGATTTCGGTGGCAGAAACAAAAGCAATTGCCTCGCCGCCCTTACCGGCGCGCGCTGTACGGCCAATGCGGTGCACATAGTTTTCCGGCACTTCCGGCAGATCATAGTTGTAAACATGGCTAACGTCAGGAATGTCAATGCCACGGGCCGCGACATCGGTTGCGACCAGCACGCGGGCCTCGCCGGATTTGAATGCTTTGATAGCGCGTTCGCGTTGGCCTTGGGATTTATTTCCGTGGATCGAAACGGCCGAATAACCAACCGATTCCAAATGGCGTTTCAATTTTTCGGCCCCGTGTTTGGTGCGTGAAAACACCAGCGACAAACCATCAGGAGATTTGTTCAGGTATTCCTTCAATAGCTCGGTTTTGTTGGCTTGCGCCGTGTAATAAAGCGACTGTTTGATTTTATCCGCAGCCTTGCCCGGAGTTGAAACCTGCACGCGTTTTGGATCTTTTAGATAAGCGCCGGCCAGTTCGGCCATCAGTTTTGGCATGGTGGCCGAAAACAGCATGGTTTGGCGCGGCGTGCCCAGTAGCGGCGCGATTTTGCGCAGGGCGTGGATGAACCCCATGTCCAGCATCTGGTCGGCCTCATCCAGCACCAGAAAACGGGCGCTGTCCAGAAAAATGGCGCGCCGTTCAATCAGGTCCAGCAAACGACCGGGGGTGGCAACCAGAATATCGGTGCCTTTGGACAGGTTCTGGATTTGGCGGTTGATCGAAACGCCACCAACTACAAGGTTAACTTTCAGGTGGGTTTTGCGCACGTATTGGCGCAGGTTTTCGGCGATTTGATTCACCAGCTCGCGGGTTGGCGCAAGGATCAGCGATTTGGTGTTTTTGGGCGGGGCTTTAAAACCGTCGCTCATTAGTTTTTCGATCAAAGGCAGGCCAAATGCGGCAGTTTTACCGGTGCCGGTTTGGGCAAGGCCCATGATATCATGACCGGCCAGCGCCAGCGGAATGGCATCTTCCTGAATCGGAGACGGGTTTTTATAGCCGGCTTCGTCAATGGCCTTTAGAATGTTGGGCGACAGGCCCAGATCAGCAAATGTGGTCACGTGTGACCCTTTCGTAAATATTAGGCAACGCAAATCAGCATTGCCAAAATGAATCAGCATATCGGCCTGATAAGGCCTGCGTCTGAGGTTGCGATCCGTGATGGACCGTCAGAACCCCGCGTGAATGGGAACTTGGATGAAAGGTTTTCGCACCTTGAAACGTCCTGACTGCCTTTTCATAATTCGGCGGGCTGCTCACGCACAAGCCACACAGGAATGGCGCGTATCGCTTGAAATCCAACAAATGTCAACAGGTGCATTTGGCGCATCATTGCGGATTGCCCAAATCATGCGACTAGGATATGAGCACGGGCGTAGATATAAAGAACCCGCCAAAGGAGACCCTGATTATGGGCTATAATATCGCCGTTGTTGGTGCCACAGGAAATGTGGGCCGCGAAATGCTAAATATCTTGGATGAGCGCAAGTTTGATCTGGACAAGATCGCTGTTCTTGCCTCGCGCCGCTCGCTGGGAACGGAAATTAGCTTTGGTGACAAGACGCTCAAGACCCAGGATCTGGATACTTTTGATTTTAACGGCTGGGATATTGCGCTGTTTGCTGTAGGTTCTGACGCCACCAAAAAATACGCACCGGTTGCCGCCAAATCCGGTTGTCTGGTGATCGATAATTCGTCGCTCTATCGTTATGATCCGGCGATCCCGTTGATCGTGCCCGAGGTGAACGCCGATGCGATCAACGGTTATAAAAACAAAATGATCATCGCCAACCCGAATTGTTCGACCGCGCAAATGGTTGTGGCCCTAAAGCCGCTGCATGACCGGGCCACGATCAAACGCGTTGTGGTTTCGACCTATCAATCGGTTTCGGGCGGCGGCAAAGAGGCCGTGGACGAGCTGTGGAACCAGACCAAAGGTATTTATGTGCCGGGTCAGGAAGTCGCGCCAAACAAATTTACCAAGCAGATCGCCTTTAACGTCATCCCGCATATTGATACGTTTATGGAAGACGGCACCACCAAAGAAGAGTGGAAAATGATCGTCGAGACCAAGAAGATTGTTGATCCGAAAATCAAGGTTACAGCGACTTGCGTGCGGGTGCCGGTATTTGTTGGCCATTCGGAATCCATCAATATCGAGTTTGAGGATTTCCTTCACGAAGACGAAGCGCGCGATATTTTGCGTGAAGCGCCGGGTATCATGGTAATCGATAAACGCGAAGACGGCGGCTATGTTTCGCCAATCGAATGCGTTGGTGATTATGCGACTTTCATTTCGCGGATCCGGCAGGATAGCACGATTGAAAACGGCATTAACCTGTGGTGCGTTTCAGATAACCTGCGCAAAGGCGCGGCACTTAACGCGGTGCAAATCGCCGAGGTTTATGTGAACCGAATCCTGAGCAAATAGTCTGGAAAACAAAAGCCGGTTTGGCAGAGGGCGTAAGTATAGGCTTCGCCCTCACAAATCCCCCCCTTTTCGCAAGGCGTGTTAATCTGTTAAGCAATACAGACGATTCTTAACATAAGAGCGCGAGATTTATGGCCGATACAGAAACCACTGCCGATAACGACAGCCGCCTGATGCATTTTCCGATTACGTTTTATGCCGTGACAATGGGGCTGTTTGGCCTGACGCTGGCGTTCTATTCTGCCGGTTCAGCGCTTGAATGGATTAGCCCGCTTGGCAACGCAACACTTATTGCATCCTTGATAGTTTTTGCATTGATTACAGTCTTGTTTATTGCAAAATCTGTAATATACCCTGCCGCATTAAAGGCCGAATGGAACCACCCGATCCGCGTCACGTTCTTTCCGGCGATATCAATTTCGTTGATGTTGATTGCGGTCTGTTTTTTGCCTAAATATGCGGGGATTGCCAATATGTTCTGGCTGGCCGGTGTGGTCTTGCAAGGCATCCTTACCCTCAGCATTATTTCCCGTTGGATTGGCCATAAACCCTTTGAATACAGCCACATAAACCCGGCATGGTTCATTCCTGCGGTGGGGAATGTGGTGGTGCCCATAGCAGGTGCGCAGCTGGGATATATTGAGGTGTCCTGGCTGTTTTTATCCGGCGGATTACTGTTTTGGATTGTCCTGCTAACACTGGTGCTGAACCGGATGATTTTTCACACTCCTATCCCGGGTAAAATGTTGCCAACACTTGTCATCATGATCGCGCCACCGGCAGTTGCTTTCATTGCTTATATCCAGCTCACCGCCGAAGTGGATAATTTCGCCCGTATTTTGTTAAACTTGGGTTACGTATTTTTCCTGATTGTGCTGACCCAAACGCCGGGTTTGTTCAAACTGGCGTTCTCGATGTCATTTTGGGCGCTGTCGTTTCCTGTTGCATCGCTTACAATCGGCTCATTCCATTACGCCACATTGACGGGCTCGCAAGCGCATGAAACGGTTGGCATACTGTTGCTTGCTCTGCTGACAGCAATAATTGTATTTTTGGTTCTCCGCACCATAATCGCGATTTTAAAAGGTCAGGTTTGCAAGCCGGAATAGGTTGATGTAAGTCAACGACACGCATTGCGGTTGGAAATATCAAACCGCGTAGGTATCGACACTCTAAGGAGGACACCCAATGTTTCGACTGGCACTTTTGATGTATTCTTTTATTTCGGCAACCCTTGCAGGTATTGCAATCGTTATCGTTCTGGTTGCGGGATACGGCACAACAATGCCGATTATTTATGCTGCAATCGCTGGCTTTATTGCTGCTTTACCGGTTGCCTGGCTGGTTGCAAAAAAGGTTGCTTCCCTGTCCTGAAATCTAACTTTAACTGTTGAAAAACACCCGTGCGGTTGCTTCAAACTCGCGCGGTTTTTCGGCGTGCAGCCAATGGCCGACATCTGGAATGCGGGCAAACCGCGCCTTTGGAAATAGTGCTTTAATCTGTGGGCGGTACTGGGGCAAAATATAATCCGATAGACCACCTGACAGAAACAAAACCGGCCCCTCAAATGGCCCCTCCAGACTCGGAAAACCCATTATTTTCGGCATTTCAGACTCTAAAACATCCAGATTAAACCGCCATTTTTTCTTTTTGAGATCCAGAGATTGCAGTAAAAAAGCACGGGTTCCGGCATCGCTTATTTCAGCAGCAAGTAATTTATCAGCATCCGATCTTTTTTCAACAAGCGATAAATCCAGATTTCGCAAGGCATGAATGATCTGCACTTGGGTCCGGTTATACGCAACAGGCGCAATATCGGCCACGATCAGGCGGCGCAGTTTTTCCGGCTGGCTTAGCGCCAAGGTCATGGCTGCCTTGCCCCCCATTGAATGGCCAATCAGATCAGCGCACCCACCATTGGCGTCGACAACTTCAGCCAGATCTTTTGCCATATCCAGATAACTGTTGGTGTTGCTCCATTGGCTTGCACCATGGTTGCGCATATCCACGCTAATGACTTGGCGTTCCTTTGACAGGGTTTTGGCAATTGCCCCCCAGTTTCGCGCCGATCCATAAAGGCCATGCGCAATCAACAGCGGGGGTTGGTCTGTGGGCTGACCCGAAATAATTGTGTTCAACATAACCCTGTTTTTAGGGCCGGATTGCAGAAAATACCAGCGCTGTTCAGGTGGGATCAGCGCATTGATAATAACTACATTTTTAAATCCAGACTAGTCACCTGGAACTATAATNNTTGCCCCCCATTGAATGGCCAATCAGGTCGGCGCGCCCACCAATGGCGTCGACAACTTCGGCCAAGTCGTCTGCCATATCCAGATAGCTGTTGGTGTTGCACCATTCGCTTACACCATGGTTGCGCATATCCACGCTAATGA
>DOHJ01000133.1 GCA_003535335.1 Paracoccaceae bacterium
GGCTGGCTAGGTCAGGTCTGCGGCAATCATGCGCGAGGGTAACCACAGAGTTTAGTGTGTTGAAGTTTCCCTGAAATGAACCGTAATCCGTTTCAAAGGCCCAAAAAGCCAGCAACACGCCACGGTTAATGCCATACTTTTTCTGAATCCGGTCAAACACAGCATTCCATTTTTTAGAATTTGAACGCCCTTTGTTAATACGGCCAGCGCTAATTAATGCGCGTGAAAAATCAATAAAGCTTTTCTGGAAAACACCCTGTGAACGATCCGCCTTAAGCGTTTTATTATCTTTGCGAACCGAAGCAAAGAAATTATTAACAGTTGCTGCTGAGTGGCCATTTTTTATGGCTTCTTGCTTTAGTTCCGAAATAAAACTGTGAAAACTGCCACCACAATTGGTTTTGGCATTCGCGTCTTGGATGTTTATGCTTAGGGAAAAACAGAAAATTGTTAGAATTTGAAAAAAATAAATGCGCATTTATACCTCTGTGTAAAGTTATTTGGTGTAGATTAACATGAAGAATAGAACAGGCAACTGCTTAAGAGGTTGCCTACCTGAAGTTGTTTGGAACGGAAACCCTCTATCAGAACCGTATATCTTATCAAAAAAAGATACATTAATTTTGTTTTGAGACGCGAAAATTAAAAATGTAATTGTCTGACGTTTGGGCATTGCCCTGTTTAAGCTGTCATTATCAAGTGTTTTCGCTATATTTTCATACCATAGATTGATTCCTGCGCATATTAAATCAATACTGTTGTAATAGCCCTCTACATTCTGGTGTGAACCCTGTAAGTTGTCCGAAAACAGGCAAGCACCAAATAGGGTGAGATATGAGTAGTTCAGGTAAAAAAAACGGCCGTTTGGTGGCTGATCGGCGGTATTCGGCAGTGAAATTGTCGAAAAACAAGAAAACTGTTAAACAAACTGCCCAAAAAAAAGCGGTGAAACCACGCAGAAAAAAAGCGGGCGTAAAACGTTCACTTTTTAAACTGCCAAAGTTGGGGTTTCTTTTTGCTAGAAAAAAAACAGCCTCTAAACCGGCAGCCAAACGCAAACCCGCCACCAAGAAACCCAAAGCCACAAAATCAAAAAGCAAATCCAATCCAATTCTGCGCGTCTTTGTCGGTATATTCGGCTGGATATTAAGCATTACTTGGCGCATCGGTTGGCGTGTAACTGCCGTTATCGGGCTTATGGTCGGGGCCGGGGCTGCTTACGATTACTCAAGGCTTCCGCCAGTTTCAGAACTGGTTGACGGACGCACACGCGGTTCTGTCACGATGAAGGATCGTGATAATAATGTTTTTGCCTGGCGCGGCGATCAATTTGGCGGCGTTGTCACCGCCAACACAATTTCTCGACATCTTAAAAATGCAGTTATTGCCACCGAAGATAAACGGTTTTACAGCCATTTCGGCATCAGCCCGCGCGGCATTGCCAGCGCTGTGCGGATCAATCTGGCCGCCGGTCGAGGGCCGCTTTCAGGCAACGGCGGCTCTACCCTGACCCAACAAACAGCCAAGTTGCTGTGTCTTGGCAAACCGTTTGACCCAACGTCTGGCATGACTGAAAAAGAATACGAGGCAGACTGTCGGCAAGGATCCCTGTGGCGCAAAATCAAAGAGGCTACATTTGCGCTGGCGCTGGAGGCTAAATATACCAAAGACGATATTTTAACAATTTATCTGAACCGCGCTTATCTGGGGGCCGGATCACGTGGTTTTGAGGCTGCAAGCCAGCGCTATTTTGGCAAAACCTCCAGCAAAATTAAACCGGCCGAGGCCGCGATGCTGGCAGGTCTACTAAAGGCCCCGACACGTCTTGCCCCGACCAATAATTTACAACGCTCGCGTGATCGCGCCATGACCGTTCTAAGATTAATGAACGAGCAGGGCTATCTGACATCGGCCGAGGCCGCACAGGCCCAAGAAAATCCCGCCGTTTTATCGCGGGCGGCGCGGGCGCGGGCCGGTGGTTATTTCGCCGATTGGGTGATGAGCAGCGGCCCATCATTTTTCACCAGCGACACCACAGAAGATGTAATTATTCGTACAACGCTGGACCGGCGCATTCAAAAAGCCGCCGAAGACGCATTGGCCTTTGTGTTTGATAACAAAGTGCGCTCAGGCTCCAAAGCGCAAGCCGCGATTATCGTGATGTCGGCAGATGGTGCCGTGCGGGCCATGGTTGGCGGGCGTGAAACCAAGGTTTCCGGTGCCTTTAATCGGGCCACACAAGCACTGCGCCAAACTGGTTCAATCTTTAAACCGTTCGTTTATGCCGCAGCCCTTGATCTAGGGGCCAGCCCGAATGACCTTGTCGATGACAGACCATTAACCTTGAAAATTCCGGGTTCTGGTAAATGGAGCCCAAAAAATTATCGCGACCGATATTATGGTCGTGTGACCTTGACCGAAGCTTTAATGCGCTCGATGAATACAGCCACCGTTCGGGTTTCTGAAAAAGCAGGGCGTAAAAATGTGCGTAAAATCGCAACCGAATTCGGCATTCGCAATAATTTGGCGGCTGGTCCGGCACTGGCGTTGGGCGCGTCAGAATCAACGCTGATTGAAATGACAGGTGCATATGCGGGCATTCTAAACGGTGGGCGTAGCGTCACGCCTTATGGATTGCTTGAACTGCGCTTGCAGGGTGAAAATAAGGCTGTAATGCAAAAAGAAGGTGGTCTGGGCGAACGTGTCATTAGCAAACGCGCTGCAGAATACCTGACTTATATGATGTATCAGGTGGTGGAAAACGGGACTGGGCGGCGTGCGAAGCTTGAAGGTGGTCAGGTTGCGGGCAAAACCGGCACTACGCAAAAAGCACGCGACGCCTGGTTCATCGGCTTTTCTGCGGATTATGTCGTAGGTGTCTGGATGGGGTACGATAATAATACCCCGTTAAAAGGTGTCACCGGTGGTGGCCTGCCTGCAGAGATTTGGCATGAAACAATGGTGCGTGTGCAAAAAGGGATTTCTTCAAAGCCACTGCCCATGAAGCGGCCATCTGCGAAAATTACAAAGCCGCAGGCTCAAACTCAGCCACAGAAGGCCCCTTTAAAGCCGAAAATAAGCAAAGATGCAGTCGCCGAGCAGCTATTGCTGGATGTGTTGAAAAACGTTTTGCAGGATTAATATTTTCCGGACTATATCCCGTGTGCTGCATATCAGACATGCGTTTTCAGGGCTTGCATCAAATGCAAAACTGATGACACTAGGTAAATGGAAAATACAACTCTTAAAACTTGGCCCCAAAGCGCTGCTAACCTGATTTCAGTTGCGGCAGGGCGTGCATCTGCCGACACCGTTATTAAAGGCGGAAAGTGGGTTAACGTCCAAACCCGCGAGATTCTTGAAAACCACGACATTGCCATAAAAAACGGCCGCTTTGCCTATTGCGGACCGGACGCCAGCCATTGCATTGGCGATAACACAGTGGTGATTGAGGCCATGGGGCAATTCATGATCCCCGGACTGTGTGACGCCCATATGCACATCGAATCCGGCATGCTGACACCCGCAGAATTTGCCTGCGCCGTTATCCCGCACGGCACCACTTCGATGTTCACAGACCCGCATGAAATTGCTAATGTTCTGGGCCTGCGTGGTGTGCGCCTGATGCATGACGAGGCCATGTTACAACCGATAAACATATTCACCCAGATGCCGTCTTGTGCCCCCTCGGCGCCGGGGCTGGAAACCACGGGTTATGAAATATCACCCGAAGACGTGGCCCAAGCAATGACATGGCCCGGCATTATCGGCCTTGGGGAAATGATGAATTTTCCCGGTGTGATTAATGCTGATCCAAAAATGCTGGCCGAAATTGCGGCCACCCAAAACGCGGGAAAAACCGTTGGTGGCCATTATGCCAGCCCCGATCTTGGCCCCGCATTTCACGCCTATGTTGCCGGTGGTCCTGCGGATGAACACGAAGGTGTTTGCGAGGCTGATGCAATCGCGCGGGCACGTCAGGGAATGCGCTCGATGATGCGGTTAGGGTCGGCTTGGTATGACGTTGAAAGCCAAATCACCGCCGTTACCGAAAAGGGGCTGGATCCACGCAATTTTATTCTCTGCACCGATGATAGCCATTCGGGAACATTGGTAAATGAGGG
Organism: Paracoccaceae bacterium; assembly: GCA_003535335.1. Classification (GTDB taxonomy): domain Bacteria; phylum Pseudomonadota; class Alphaproteobacteria; order Rhodobacterales; family Rhodobacteraceae; genus Profundibacter. The sequence continues at coordinate 4,125 of DOHJ01000133.1, forward strand.
GCACATGAACCGCGTGGTGCGTCACGCGATTGATTGCGGGTGTGAGCCGCTAATTGCCCTTCAAATGGCAACGATTAACACGGCCACCCATTTTGGTTTAGAGCGTGAACTGGGTTCAATTGCACCGGGGCGCCGTGCCGATATGATTTTAACGTCTGATTTGAAAACACTACCGATTGAAACTGTGATTGCGCGCGGGGTGGTTGTGGCCGAGGCTGGCGAAATCAAAGTCAATTGTCCGCATCTTGATTGGCCTGACGATGTTCGCGGCACGGTCCATTTGGGCAAACACCTAACGGTTGCAGATTTTGAAATAAATGCACCGGATGGCGCGAATGCGGTCACAGCAAAGGTAATTGGCGTGGTTGAAAACCAAGCTCCGACCAAGGCATTAACGGCGGAGTTAAGGGTGCAGGACGGGTTGGTTTTAACTGACGAGGCCAACGACATTTGCCAGATCGCCTTGGTTGAACGCCACCGCGCAACGGGTGATGTGGTTAACGGTTTTGTTTCCGGATTTGGCTACATTGGCAATATGGCTATGGCAAGTTCGGTTGCCCATGATAGCCACCATATGATTGTGGTTGGCACCTGTCGCAAAAATATGGCGCTTGCCACCAACCGATTGGGCGAAGTTGGCGGCGGCGTGACTGTCTGGCAGGATAGTCGGGAACTTGCGCTTGTAAGGCTGCCAATCGCGGGTTTGATGTCGGACGCACCGGCAACCGAAGTCGCGGCTGCGGCACAAAAGATGGTTGAAGCAATGGCGCTCTGCGGTTGTAATGTAAACAACGCCTATATGCAGCATTCCCTGCTGGCCCTTGTGGTTATTCCTGAACTTAGGATTTCTGATCTGGGGTTGGTGGATGTAACCAAATTTGAACTGACCGATTTATTCGAGGATAATAAATGAGCGTTGAAAAAACAGGTGCAGATACCCTGACGCCACCGGCTGTAGCGACTGAGGAATTCACCGATGCAGCCGCCGCATGCGATCGGCTTTGCGATTTATACGCCGAGGCCACGGAATTTCTGTGCAAGCATTTTACCGAGACAATAAATGGCAAGCGGCCCAAAGGGCGTATCAGGGCATTTTACCCTGAAATCCGCATCACAACCACCAGCTATGCCAAAACCGATTCACGCCTGAGTTTCGGCTACGTGCATCAACCGGGAACCTATGCAACGACGGTCACACGACCGGATCTGTTTCATTATTACCTAAAACAGCAAATCGCACTTGTGATGGAAAACCACGGCGTGCCCGTGATGATCGGGCTGTCGCAAACCCCGATGCCGGTGCATTTTGCCGTGGCAAATCAGGCCGGCATCACTGTACCTCAAGAAGGCGCAATGGATTTTCCTTTTCGCGATGTGTTTGATGTGCCGGACCTTTCAAACACCAATGATGATATCGTCAACGGTTTTGGTTTTGAAAATCCTGATGGATCGGGTCCGCTGGCACCATTCACGGCGCAACGCGTGGACTATTCGCTTGCCCGGCTTGCGCATTACACAGCGACCAAGCCCGAACATTTCCAAAACCACATTCTATTCACCAACTACCAGTTCTACTTTGAGGAATTCGAGGCTTACGCCCGCGCTCAGCTGTCTGATCCAAACAGCGGGTACACCAGTTTTGTCGGCACTGGAAATGTCAAGATCACCGATGCGGATGCGCCAATGCCGCTCCCCGCTAAACAGCCGCAAATGCCGACCTTCCATTTAAAACGAAAAGGGCGGGCCGGTATCACATTGGTCAATATCGGGGTCGGACCGTCAAACGCCAAAACCGCAACCGATCATATCGCCGTTTTGCGCCCTCATGCCTGGATCATGGTTGGCCATTGTGCGGGTTTGCGAAATTCACAGTCTTTGGGTGATTTTGTGTTGGCCCACGCCTATCTGCGTGAAGACCACGTGCTGGATGATGATCTGCCGGTTTCGGTGCCAATCCCGGCACTGGCCGAAATCCAGATCGCACTGGAACGCGCCGTGGCTAGCGTAACCAAACTGGACGGCTATGAGCTAAAACGTCTGATGCGCACTGGCACTGTTGCCTCGCTGGATAACCGCAACTGGGAGCTGCGCGACCAAGCCGGCCCGGTGCAACGTTTGTCCCAATCGCGTGCCGTGGCGCTTGATATGGAAAGCGCTACGATTGCCGCGAATGGTTTTCGCTTTCGGGTGCCTTATGGAACGCTTTTATGCGTCAGTGATAAACCCCTGCATGGCGAGCTGAAATTGCCGGGAATGGCCAGTGATTTTTACACCACACAGGTTGCGCGCCATTTGCATATCGGCATACGGGCAATGGAATCTTTGCGCGAAATGCCGCTGGAACGCATCCATTCGCGAAAATTACGCAGTTTTGACGAGACCGCCTTCTTGTAAATTGATAAAAACGTATAAAATCGGCGGAAAATGGTTAAAAGTCTCAGCTAATTGTTGTGTCCTGCCTCAACATTCAGTTAGATATGCCCAATGAGGCCCAAGATAACGCGGGCAGAACAAGGAGACCAGTGAAATGGCGACGAAACCAATGACAAAGACCCAACTTGTAGCTGCACTTGCAGAAGAGATGGGCGCAGACAAAAAAGCTGCAGGCGGCGCTCTGGACGCGATCATTGCAGTTATAACACGTGAAGTATCCGGCGGTGGTGCTGTGACGTTGCCAGGTGTTGGCAAAATCTATTGCCGCGAACGCCCAGAGCGCATGGTTCGCAACCCGGCGACTGGCGAGCAAATTCAAAAAGCTGCCGACAAGGTTGTTAAAATGACTATTGCCAAGGCGCTAAAAGATAGCGTGAATGGTTAATTCCTAACGGACCTTGTGTCTTTAGGAAAAATCAATAGGGTCGTCCGCTTGGGCGGCCCTTTTTATGTCGACCCTTCGGGGTAAAGCAAATCCAGTGAGGATTCGGGCATTGCTTATGGGGCTGAGGGATGC
>DOHJ01000173.1:0-5796 GCA_003535335.1 Paracoccaceae bacterium
AGACAACGCTTGATTGTAAGAAAGGCTTCCTCGGGTGTCTGTGTGTGCTGACAAGTGCAGGCAATAATTACCGTGCTTTTCTGCGAAATCACGCAATGTCGCAATTGCTTGCGGTGATAATGCGTGCTTTGCGGTGTTGAAATGCACAGTGTAAACCGTTTCGGCTGTTGCCACAGATCCGGAAACCACTGCAACGCTGCACACCCCTGCGAAAATTGCTTTTTTTAGTTTCGTATACATCTTTAAGTCCCTAATTGATTGAAACGCTGAATTACCTTGCATCTTAATATATGGCAAGATGGCAGGCAAGGCTTTATCAAGACTTTTTTAGACTGGGCAAAAATACAATAAATACAAGCAAGTGTTCGCCTATGGTGATCTAAAGTGGTGGATATAGCCGGAATAGCTAGGGCCTTTGTGCCCAGATATTATCTGGTTTTGCAGATCTACCGCCGGTCAGATTGTTTAGCTTGCTTCTCCGAAATTGGCCGATGACTGTTGTATAATACTTGTAGATACACGCTATAACGGGCAGAGGCGATTGCATCCTCCGATTTCGTTCAATCACAGACCCGAACGCGGCCACAAAAGGTGCGACGTTCAGTTTGTCTACTCAGTAGGGCTGCAACCCGTCAGTAAACAGACTAACTGCGCTTCAGGGCCAGCAGCCAGACAGCTGCAAATCCCAGCGAAATAATTCCGTTCCATGTGGCCATGGACAGGCCAAACATTTCCCACGGTATTTCATCACAACGCACCAGCGGGGCGGCCATAATCTGTTCCAGCAAATCTTCGGCAGACATGCCGGATGTGCCTGACCCTGTGCAGGATGTCGGCCCCGGCCACCATTTTTGCTCAACGCCTGAATGGTAAAATCCGATTGCCGAGGTGGCAAATGCGCCAAACATGCCGATTAGCGGCCAAATCCGCCCGCGCATCAGCAGTGCCAACAGCCCCGCAGCCACGGCCACACCGTGTGGCCAGCGCTGCCAGATGCACAATTCGCAAGGTGGCATATTGCCAATAAATTGAAAGCCAAAGGCCCCAATCAACATGAAAAGCGATCCACCGGCCGCCAGAATAATCAGTTTTTTGCGTGTCATAGGTATTTCACCAGATAAAAGCCGCCAAACAGCAGGATTAAAAACAAGCCAAACATAAGCCCCAAACGCCGTTCAATAAAGTCACGAATTTGTGCGCCGAATTTCCACAGCAGGGCGGCAACGATAAAGAACCGCAAAGCCCGGGCAAATATAGATGAAAAGATGAAAACCCAAAGGCTTAGACCGGTCCAGCCGGACATAATCGTGATCACTTTGAATGGAAACGGCGTCAGGCCGGCAATCAGCACCGCCCAAACGCCCCATTCATTAAAGCGTTCGTTAAACTGGGCTGCTGCATCTGCTTTGCCGTAGAAATCCAGAATCGGCTGGCCAACAACATCAAACAATCCGGCCCCGATGTAATAGCCCAGCAAACCGCCCAGAACCGAGGCGAGCAGCGCCACACCGGCAATTAAAAATGCACGGCTGGGGCGGGCCAAAATCATCGGGATCATAAGAATATCCGGCGGGATTGGGAAAACCGAGCTTTCCAAAAAAGCAACAACGGCCAGCGCCCATAGCGCGTTCGGGCTGTCTGCCAGTGATAAGGTCCAGTTATAAAGCCGTCTGATCATCGTTGTTTTGCCTGTTTTTGCCCCATGCAACATGTAATGAACTTTAGGTCAAGCGTATCCGGTATTGCGGGGGACTAAAGATAGGTTATTGTCGGTGGCGAAACTTACTCTGGAGAATGTTATGAAATGGCAAGGTCGTCGCGGTAGCCGCAATATTGAAGATCGTCGTCGCATGGGTGCCAGGAAAACAGCCGGAATCGGTGGTCTTGGTGCGCTGGTTATCATTGTCATCGGGGCGATTATGGGTGTGGATGTCAGCAGTTTTCTGGGGGCTACCGGATCTGGTGGAATCAGTCAGACCAGTGGCGGTGCATTGACCGAGGCCGATAGGCAGGCCGGTAAATTCGTGTCAGTTACGCTTGCCGATACCGAAGAAATCTGGGCCAGTATTTTCCGCGATCAGGTGGGTGAGGTCTATAATCCGGTAACCTTGGTGCTGTTCAAGGGCGCAACGCAATCTGCTTGTGGCGGGGCCAGCGGGGCGACGGGGCCGTTTTATTGTCCGGGCGATAAAAAGGTTTATCTGGATACCGAATTTTTCACCACCATGAGCCGCCAAATGGGTGCCGGCGGTGATTTTGCCGCTGCTTACGTTGTGGCCCATGAGGTGGCACATTATGTGCAGGACGAACTGGGTATTCTGGGCAAGGCAAATAAAATCCGCCGTCAGCTAAGCAAAATTGATAGCAACGGTATTTCTGTGCGCATCGAGCTACAGGCCGATTGCTATTCCGGCATTTGGGCGCGCCATGCCAGCCAGCGTTTTGGCTCGATCGAGCCGGGTGATCTGGCCGAAGCCCTGAATGCGGCAAAACAGATCGGTGATGATACTTTGCAGCGCAATGCAGGTCGCACCCCAATGCCGCACACGTTTACACATGGCACCTCCGAGCAACGCCAGCGCTGGTTCGCGACCGGTTATAAATCCGGCGACATTATCGCATGCGACACCTTCGGCACCAACAATTTGTAGCAATCTGATAACAGAACCACTATATACAGTAACGGTCGGGTGAAATTCCCAAACGTAACAGAACAGGACTCTGACATGAAACACGCTTTGAAACCTTTGTTTACGGCAGCTATTGCACTAACTTTGACCGCCTCTGCGGCACTGGCGCAGGATGTGACTTTGCGATTTCAACACTTTATTTCAGCAAAAGGCACCATGCCGGTTTCATTTATGGAGCCATGGATCGAAAAAATTGAACATGAATCCGGCGGGCGCATAAAAATTGATCTTTATCCGGCGATGCAATTAGGCGGCAAACCTGCGGCGCTTTACGATCAGGTTCGCGACGGGGTGATTGACGGGGCCTGGATTATTCCGGCCTACACCCCGGGCCGGTTTCCCGAATCCGAGGCGCTGGAATTGCCGTTCATCACCTTGATGTCTGCCGAAGCCTCCTCAAAGGCCGCATGGGATTTCACCCAAAAGAATCTGAAAGAACGCTTTGCCGATGTGCACGTTTTGGCGGCCCACGTGCACGGCCCCGGTGTGGTGCATAAAAAAGGCGGTCCAATCCTGAAAATCGAGGATTTCAAAGGCTTGAAAATGCGCACGCCGTCGCGCATGGGCGGAAAATTGCTGGCAGCAATCGGGGCAACACCTGTCGGGATGCCCGTGCCTGCCTTCCCCGAAGCGCTGGCCAGCGGTGTGCTTGATGGTGGCCTGTTGCCTTGGGAAATTGCGCCGGGTTTTAAGGTGCATGAACTGACCGACAGCCATAATGAAACCAGCGGGGATCGGGCGATTTACAACCTCTATTTTATCTGGGCGATGAACAAAGATAAATACAACGCTCTGCCTGATGATTTAAAGGCGGTGATTGACGCCAATTCCGGTCTGGAAACTTCGGCCTGGATGGGGCGTTCGTTGGAAAATGGTGACGTTATTGGCCGCAAGATTACTGCAGATCGTGGCAATATCATGCACGTGATGGACAAAGATACCGTTAACGCGTTAAAAAATGCTGGCGATATCCTGACCCAAGACTGGATTGGCGAAGTTACAGCCAAAGGGCTGGACGGGGCAGGTCTGGTAAAAGATGCGCAGGATTTAATGGCGAGATATGCGCAAGAAACTGCACCGGTAAGTGAAAACAGCACCCCATCCGAGAAAAAAGACTAGGAAACCGCCATGACTTTGGCAAAACGGGCCGAACAAAGGCTAGGGGAGTGGCTTTACCGGCTGGCCCGTTATCTGGCGTATGCCGGTGGGGTTCTTTTGACAGCGATGGCCCTTTTAACTGTAATTTCGGTGATTGGCCGTCGATTTGACGGGGTTGGACTGGGGCCAATCAAGGGTGATTTTGAATTGGTGGAAATTGGCTGTGCGATTGCCATATTTGTCTTTATGCCTCTAGCACAGATCAGGCGCAGACATGTAACGGTCGATGTGTTTGTGAAATATCTTAGCCCGCGGATTTACGCATTTCTCGGATTCTTAGGTGATTTATTGATCGCAATCGCCAGCACGGCCATTATGTGGCAATTTTGGCTGGGGTTTGGCGAAAAGGTTCCATTTGGCTCCGACAATATTAGGGCAGCCCTTGCCATGGGCTCAAAACCGTTTTTTGCCGAAACAACCTATGAATTGGAAATTCCGCTCTGGATACCTTACGGGCTGGCTTTGGTTGGGGCAGGGTTCTTTGCCATTGTAAGCATTTACACGGTTTGGCGGTCTTTAAACTGGACCCTCGCAGGACAGGAGGAAACCCCGTGATCGGATTGGAGTTGGCCCTTATTGTCTTTGCCCTGATGTTGCTGGCAATATTTCTGCGGGTGCCGATTGCTATTGCGATGGGATTTGCCGGTTTCATTGGCTCCTGGATCGTTCTGGGACGACCTGCGCCGATGCTGTCACAGATGAAAACCCTCGGGTTTGATACGTTCTCGAATTATTCACTATCGATTGTGCCGCTGTTTTTGCTGATGGGGAATTTTGCCACCAGGTCGGGCATGTCGGCGGCGCTGTTCGAGGCCGCTTCAGACTGGATTGGCCACCGAAAAGGCGGTATTGCGATTGCCTCTGTCGGGGCTTGTGCGGGCTTTGGTGCGGTTTGCGGCTCGTCGCTGGCCACGGCGTCAACCATGGGGCAGGTGGCGCTGCCCGAAATGAAAAAACGCGGTTATTCGGACGCGCTTGCAACCGGTGTTCTGGCCGCAGGCGGCACGCTTGGCATTTTGATCCCGCCCTCGGTTATTTTGGTAATTTACGCGATCCTGACCGAACAAAATATCGTCAAAATGTTCATGGCTGCGATGATTCCGGGCCTGCTGGCGGCCTTGGGATATATGATCACTGTGGCCATTTATGTACGCATTTTCCCCAATTCTGCAGGTACAGCAGAGCGTGTGCCATATAGACAGCGTTTCAAAACTCTGGCGCGCGTCTGGCCTGTTGTGGTGATTTTCGGGTTGGTCATTGGCGGGATTTCGGCCGACTGGGACTGGACTAAAAACGGTGTTCAGGCGCTGTTTACCCCGACCGAAGGGGCCGCATTCGGGGTTGTTGCAACGGCGCTATATGGCATTTTAACCGGTGGCCTGACATGGCGCGGGTTTTGGGATTCGGTGCTATCATCGGCCAATTCCAGTGCCATGATTTTTTTGATCATTCTTGGTGCACAAATGTTCAACTCATTCCTTGCCCTTACCCAATCACCGCAATTGCTGGCCGATTGGGTAAACATGCAAGGCTATACGCCACTCACAATTCTGGCGTTGATGTTGCTGTTCTATCTGGTGTTTGGCTGCGTAATGGACAGCCTGTCGATGATCCTGTTAACGATCCCGATTTTCTTTCCGATCATTCAATCGCTTGAGTTCGGCCTTACTCCGGAAGAAACCGCCATCTGGTTCGGTATTTTAGCCCTGATCGTGGTCGAGGTCGGGCTGATCACGCCGCCGGTTGGATTAAATCTGTTTATTATCAATTCACTGGATCGCGATGTTGCGATGATTGAAACCTACAAGGGCGTTGTGCCATTTGTTTTGTCGGATTTGATCCGGGTGGTTGTTTTGGTGGCATTTCCCGGCCTTACGCTCTGGTTGGTTGGGGTGATATTTTAGCAAAACCGGCCGGAACCGGTGGTGGTTTTCGCAGAAATATGCTA
>DOHJ01000173.1:6155-8478 GCA_003535335.1 Paracoccaceae bacterium
GACACAGGAGTAAAAATTGCAACAGTCAAAGGATGAACGCGTTCAGGGTTTTCTTGAAACCATGCAGCAGATGGATTCTGAGAAATATGAAATCCTGCAAGGGGCGCGTGCCATTGTTTTCAGCACTGATCCCGAAGTTGAGGAGCGGTTTATTTACGGTGGCACCATGTTTTGCTGGAGCGGTCAGGATATTGGCGGGGTTTTTGCCAGTAAAAAGCATGTGTCGTTTGAATTTAGCCAAGGGGTTCAGTTTGACGACCCTGACAAGGTTCTGGAAGGTGCGGGTAAATTTCGGCGGCATTTAAAGCTGCGGCAAGTTTCCGACATTGTGCAAAAACATGTCGCAGATTTTGTCAAACAGGCGATTGGCTGATTAAATTTGCATCAGGGAAGATTTCAGCTATTTTTGGGTAGACGCGGGGCATGGCTTTCGCTAGATCAGCTCTGTAGCCAATAGGTTGCCCGAGTGGCGGAATGGTAGACGCAGGGGATTCAAAATCCCCCGCTGCAAGGCGTGCGAGTTCGAGTCTCGCCTCGGGCACCACTTAATACGTATGGTAGGTTTGTATCTTATTTACCCATGCTGATTCGAATATTCAAAAGCAGACAGTAACGTATCTTTGCTCGAAAACGGGACAATTTGTCCAAGGTGTTTTTCCCCAGTTCGTGAAATGTGGTCAGTTTGACCCATTGAGATGTGCGATCTAATTTTCGCTTGCCACGTTGATATTTGCCCTCCAGTATTGTCGTTAAGAACGCAACTTAACCTTATGGAAATGAACGTATTTTGAAGATACTTAAAATTTTTGGGGTACACTGTTTACCATTTACGCCAGCTTTTTTTCCAAAGCTGGCAAGCGTTATTCTTGGTGTATTTGTGATTGTTTTTTCCGGCACCGTAGTGAAAACCGCAGAAATCCGGCTGGCGGTGACCAGCTCGTTTCATAATTCGGGTTTGTCGGATGTTCTTTTGCCAAGGATAAAACAGGACATTGGTCTGGATGTGCGGCTTATTGTTGTCGGGACGGGCCAAGCCCTAAGATTGGGGCAGGACGGTGATGTAGATGCGGTTTTGGTGCATTCGCGCAGGGCCGAAGACAGGTTTCTGGCCGCAAGGTTCGGCAACCACCGACGGGAAATAATGTATAATGATTTTGTGCTGATCGGCCCTGTTGATGATCCGGCCCGGATTAAATCGGCCAAAAATGCCGTCGATGCTTTGCAAAAAATAGCCGACCTTAATGCCGTGTTTGTCAGTCGTGGTGATGACAGTGGAACCCACATAAAAGAGCAAGCTCTATGGCAAAGCGCCGGATTATCTGCGCAGGATTTAAATCACAGCTGGTATCATTCGGCCGGTGCCGGCATGGGCGCTGCCCTGAATACGGCGCAAGGCATGAACGCCTATATTTTGGCAGATCGGGCCAGTTGGTTGAATTTTGGCAATAAGGCGGGTTTGGCGCTGCTGTTTGCCGGTGATCCGGCGCTTTTCAACCAATATGCATTCATTCCCGTCAATGCGCAGCGCCATCCGCATGTGAAAACGCAGCTGGTTGCCGCATTGGAAAATTGGCTAACCAGCGAGGCTGCCGCAGAGCTGATCAACGGCTACACGATTAATGATAAAGCATTATTTACCTTTAATGCAAAACCATAAGCCAAGGCACGGCTGCGGCTGTCACCTTTTTGTGTTTAACTGCGCGCATCTGCCGGCTTGACCAATGCCTTGTTTGGGTGGTTAGTTGCGGTTCGGATAATCTGTTTAAAAAGGCCTGCCAATGTATATTTCTCCTAAACCGCTAAACCAGTATCCTTGGTACATCCGGCTGTTTTTTGCAAAACAGAAAAAAACCTATGGAAAAGTGCTGGAACCGGGTCTGCTTTGGGCGCGCGCACCTAAGGTTTTTATGGGGGTTGCGTTGCTTTATGGTGCGCTGAACCGTAATAAATCACCGATCAATCCGGCGCTGCGCTCTTTGGTGACGGTGCGGGTTTCACAGATCAACCATTGCGAGTTTTGTGTTGATATTAACGCCACAACCTTGATGAAACGCGGGGTTTGTGCGGATAAAGTTGAAAATCTGGCCGATTGGAAAAATTATGATGATTTTGATGCCGAAGAACGTCTGGCGCTGGAAATGACCGAGGCCATGACATTTTGCGACCAAGAAGTCGGGCCTGAATTAATCGAGCGCATGAAACAGAAATTTGACGACGATTATATTGCCGAGCTGTGCGGTCTGATCGCCTTTCAAAACATGTCGAGCAAATATAACGCGGCACTGGCCGTTCCCGCGCAGGGGTTTTGCAAATTGCCGCTACG
>DOHJ01000002.1:0-1844 GCA_003535335.1 Paracoccaceae bacterium
AACTGGGCTGTCGGGGTGGCGGCCTGTGCAACATGGCTGGTGTTTGCGCTGGTTTTCAGGATCTCGTCATTGGGGGCGTTGGGGGCGGCGGCCTTAGCGCCGGTCTGGCTCATTTTATGGGACCAACAGGAAATGCTGTTGTTGGCCATATTTCTGGGCGCACTGATTTATATCCGCCACAGCGCAAACATAAAACGCATCATCAATGGAACCGAGCCGAAAATAGGCAAGAAAAGCAACCCGAATTAAGACAAGTTGTCCGATTTCATAGATATGTCTTGTTTCTCCTGCGATTACCGTTATCCAAGCCTGAGCATAATAGTTGGGCAATTCTTATGGACAAGAACGATCAAGAGACAAACGCGGACTTCGCACCAGAAACCACGCGCGAATGGGTGCGGTATCTGGCCAAATATCGCGACCCGAAATTGTCGCGCTCTCTGGTCGAGCTGGCCGCAACAACCCTGCCTCTTATTGCGCTTTGGGGGCTTGCGATCTGGGCCTTGTCCTACAGCTACTGGATCAGTTTTGGACTGGCTATTTTTAGCGGGTTTTTTGTGGTTCGCCTGTTTATCATCCAGCATGATTGCGGGCATGGATCCTATTTCAAAAGCCGCAAGGCAAACGATACGGTTGGTCGTATTATAGGGGTGTTTACAGTGACGCCCTATGACGTCTGGAAACGCGCCCATAACATCCATCATTCTACATCGGGAAATCTGGACCGGCGTGAAATGGGCGATATCGAAACCATTACCGTCACCGAATATAAGGCACTGTCAAAATGGGGCCGCTTTAAATATCGCCTTTACCGCAACCCTTTTGTGCTGTTTGGTTTTGGCCCGTCCTATTTGTTTTTACTGCTAAACCGTTTGCCAATGGGGCTGATGAAAGCCGGTGCAAAATACTGGTATAGCGCGCTTGGAACCAATGTCGCTATTTTGGCCCTTTTGGCTGTTGTGCTGTATTTTGGCGGCCTGCCTACACTGCTATTGGTGTTTTTGCCCAGCATCGTAACCGGTGCGACCATTGGCGTTTGGCTGTTTTACGTGCAACACCAGTTTGAGGAAACTTACTGGGACCGCGATGCCGACTGGAACCTGCACGACGCCGCGCTGCACGGCAGCTCGCATTATGCTTTGCCAGAGCCGCTGCAATGGCTGACCGGCAATATTGGCATCCATCACGTACATCACATTTATGCCCGCATTCCATTTTACCGACTAAAAGAAGTGCTAAAGGATTATCCGGTTCTGAAAGACGCCCAACGCCTGACAATCCGCGAAAGCCTGTCTTGTGTAAAGCTGCAATTCTGGGATGAAAAAACCCGCGAGCTGTTATCGTACCGCAAGATGAAAGAAATCTATGGAACGGCATAAGTCCCGTAGATTATCTTTCTATTCACACCTCAGCCCCGAATTTCGACACCGTTAAAAAGACGCTTGATGACAGCAGGATAATAAATCAGCATAGCCAGACCAAGTGTTACAATCGACAAGATCATCCAGATAAACGCATGCCCGACAATTGACGAAAAATTGACATCAACATGCAAAGAAGCCACTTGATTTCCGTTCCCGTCTATCAAAAATGAACGGTTAATCGGATCTTTCAATAGATAATACGGCATCACAAACAGGCCCAGACCCAGTGTAACGATGCTGATTAAAATCCAGATGATAAGAGAACCGATTGCTTCCGTCACACTATAATCACACCGTAATTTATAACCGTTAAAATTCATGACAAACTCCCTTTTAGCCTCATAAAAATATACAAAAAACCGGACGCAGGGTAACCCGCGCCCGGTCTTTTCATTTTTACCAAAGCATATCTACTTAGTT
>DOHJ01000002.1:2183-6428 GCA_003535335.1 Paracoccaceae bacterium
CTTTTAGCCTTTTCAGCCGCCGCTTTTGCCGCTTTTTCGGCCGCACGTTTTTCACGTTTGGCATTCAGGCTTTTGAAAGAAAGCGTTGAATAATAACCGAACTTATCCTGCGTTGCCGCCTCTGGCGTCAGAACGCTATGCTTTACAGCCAGCACGTTTTCACCTTGGTTTTTAACCAGAAACGTAACTTTTCCGTCTTCATCCGTATAGGTGGAATGCACATTATCTGTGGTATAGCTTGGATAAAACTTGGCACCGGCCAGTGGTTTGCCCTCAAATAAAACCTGCACAGTCAGCTTGCCGCCCATTTCAATGCGGGTCGGATCAGTTAGAGGCAAAATTTCAAGTTTGACGCCTTGAGCTTGAGGCTCACCACCGATTTTCCCTAAAATAGCGGTGGCATATTTCACATAATAGCCTGAGCTAGCAGCATTTTCCACTTCGTTTTTTGGTTTATTAAAACGGTTTCCGTCTTTGTCTTTAGTAGAATAACCCCGCATATATGCAGTCGATACATAAACGCCTTCTGCGCCTATTGAAAACTCCACATGATCATCATGATCTTTGCGGGTCACCATGCAATCAGACATATCGGCCTTTTTGGCAGCGATGGATTCGATGTAGCTGATGTCATAGCCCTCATCGGAAAGGTCGCCATAAACCACGGCCAGATCACCGTGACGCTCAGAAATCCAGGCAGCATGGGCGCTAGCCTGACCAGCAAGACCAGTAACCAGCAGCGCAGAGATGGCAGCAATTTTAAACTTGTTCATTTCATTTCCTTTTGTTTCCCTGTCGAATGAACGAAACTATTTCCCTGTCTCAAGGCACAGACACACTGGCCACGAAACTAAAAATTTCGCAAATTCACAAGATTTGTTGATTGATACGACAGGCAAAGGTATCCACAGAGCTAGAGTGCCGCATGCCTGAATCGCTAAAAATGCTGGGGTGACCTAGCCGTTATTAATAGCATAGCTCGGCTACTAATAACTCTATAATATCATATATGCAAAAGGTTGCAAGCTATTTCCCGCATAAGCAAGCGTCAAGTTTCAGTAGTTATACTCGCTGTAAACCCTGCCCAAATCACCGCCCCATTCGCCATGATATTTTGCCAGCAATTCATCGGCTGGTGCCATGCCTGTTTCAACCGAATCAATCAGCGTATTCAGGAAATGTCGCTCATCCAAAATCATGCCACCGGCCCCGGGTTTGGCCCGTGCTTTCAATCCAGCCTCGGAAATTTTCAAAACCTCGCGGGCCAGATCAAGCATTTTCAACCCGCCAACTTCGGCATCAAACGCCTTAACGGACGCGGCCACCCGCCATTCTTCGCGCGTTTCAGCATCCCAATCCTTCACCAGATCCCAAGCCGCATCAAGCGCGCCCTGATCATACATCAAACCGGTCCAAAGCGCAGGCAACGCACAAATATTGCGCCAAGACCCGCCATCGGCCCCGCGCATTTCCATGTATTGTTTAATCCGAACCTCTGGAAAAGCGGTTGTCAGATGATCGGCCCAATCGCTCAAAGTCGGCTTTTCACCGGGCAAAGCGGGCAGTTTTCCAGCCATAAAATCACGAAACGACAGCCCCAGCGCATCAATATATTTGCCATCGCGGTAAACAAAATACATTGGCACATCCAGCGCATATTCGGCGTAACGCTCAAATCCCATGCCGTCCTCGAACACAAATGGCAACATGCCGGTGCGCGATGCATCCAGATCGCGCCAGATGCGCGAACGCCAGCTTTTGTGGTCGACAACTTTGCCCTCAAAAAACGGCGAATTGGCGAATAGCGCCGTTGCCACTGGCTGCAAGGCCAGACCAACCCGAAATTTTTGCACCATGTCGGCCTCGGAGGCGAAATCAAGGTTCACCTGAACCGTGCAGGTGCGATACATCATCTGGGTGCCGTGGGTGCCGACCTTGTCCATGTAATCGGTCATCAAAACATAGCGCCCCTTGGGCAGCACCGGCATATCTTCGTGTTTCCAGATCGGGGCAGCACCCAGTCCAATAAACCGCACACCGGCCCCGTCGGCCACCGATTGCACCTCGCGCAGATGGATGTTTACCTCGTCACAGGTTTCATGGATCGACACCAGCGGGGCACCTGACAGCTCCAGCTGCCCACCCGGTTCCAGACTGATGTTGGCCCCGTTTTTTTCCAGACCAATGATATTGCCAGCCTCGTTAACCTCGCTCCAGCCGAATTGATCGCGCAAACCATACAGAACCGCTTTGATCGAGGTATCGCCCTCATAAGGCAGCGGCTTTAAGCTATTATTGCAATAGCCGAATTTTTCGTGCTCGGTGCCAATGCGCCACTCGTCTTTGGGCTTGCATCCATCGGCTAAAAATCCCGCCAGTTGGGAATAATCTTCGATCGGCCCACCGCCGGATTGGGGAATTGACATGCTGTTCTCGCTTTTCTGCTCGCTTTGCCGGAAACCCAGAATTGGGGCCAAATGTAGCAATTGTCAATGCAGAGCAACTGTGCGTTTTTGCCAAATCACCACGGGATCCGACGATAAGCGGTTTAGCGCAGCCAGAGCGGCCTGCATTTCGAAGCCGTGCAAAGCCTCGAAAGCATCAAATAAATCGTCCACATGATCCGCATCAATCGGGATTGAAAGCGGGTTGCGGCCCGGCTCCAGCAACACCCAGCGATGCACGCCGGATTTTGCCGGGACCAGCTCAACCCGGATCATGGCCTCGATCGAAACGCTGCCACCTTCAAGCGGGCCAAAATAGATCACCTCGCGCTCATCCACCTGCACCGTTCCGGCCCCGCCGGTTCCAACCCGAAA
This sequence comes from Paracoccaceae bacterium, assembly GCA_003535335.1. Lineage (GTDB taxonomy): Bacteria > Pseudomonadota > Alphaproteobacteria > Rhodobacterales > Rhodobacteraceae > Profundibacter. The sequence continues at coordinate 5,003 of DOHJ01000002.1, forward strand.
CCGCGCGCGCTGCACACCGGCAAACATCCATAGCCCGCCAGCCACCAACAAAGCCCAGCCGATCCATGCAATAAAACCGGTCCCTGTCAGAGCCAGCCAGCCCCCCCAAAGCACAACAGCCAAGCCCAGAAAAACCTCGCGCCAGCGCCAGATTTGCGCTTTGGATTGTGGCCGGACAAACCCCATTCACCAATCCCCCAATGAAGATTGCCACAGGGTCAGCGCCGCCACTGCCGCTGTGTCGGCCCGCAAAATACGTGGGCCGAGGCTGATTTTTGTCACGAACGGCAAGCCGTTTAGTTTTTCACGCTCCTGATCGCTAAAACCGCCTTCGGGACCAATCAGAATGGCCCATTTTTTTATCCCGGATTTCGCCTGCAACAGCTCTTGTGCGCCAACCAGTGACTCGTCGCAAAACACCAGTTGGCGATCCGTGGGCCAATCACCCAGCACCGCATCAAGACGGCGTAATTCATCAACCACAGGCACAAAAGTTCCACCGCATTGCTCGGCGGCCTCCAGCGCGTGGGCCTGAAGGCGATCCTGGCGAATACGATCGGCATTGGTAAACTGGGTTTGCACCGGACAAATCCGCGCCGCGCCCAATTCGGCGGATTTCTCCACAATAAACGCGGTACGGACCTTTTTGATCGGGGCAAACAGCAGCCACAAATCGGGCGGCATTTGCAAATCCTTGGTTTTCTTCAGGCATTCCAGCACCCCCTTGCGTTTGTCCGCCGTCACAACTGTCGCCAGATATTCGCCATCGCGGCCGTTAAACAACAGCAAATGCGCGCCGATTTTCAGGCGCATAACCCCAAAAAGATAATGCGCCTGATCGCGGCTTAAAGGAATGGTTTGCCCCTGCCCCAAATCTTGCGTTACACAGAGCCTGATTTTTGCTTTTTCCATGGACCCAACATATGCCCGACACTTCAAAAACTCCAGAGCAACCGGGACAGGTTTTAGACGCCGTCAAAGGAAATTGGGTCGACACGATTGCGCCGGCATGGTCGCGGCCCTATTTGCGGCTTTCACGGGCGGATCGGCCGGTTGGAACATGGTTGTTGTTAATCCCGTGCTGGTGGGGTGTTTTGCTGGCCGCGCTGGCGGGGGGGGATTTCAGAATTTTTGATTTCTGGATCATCGTGGGCTGTGCTGCCGGCGCGTGGCTGATGCGGGGCGCGGGGTGCAGCTGGAATGACATCACAGATCGAAAAATAGACGCACAGGTTGAACGCACCCGGTCGCGGCCCATTCCATCGGGTCAGGTCAGCGTCAAGGGGGCGGCCATCTGGATGGGGCTGCAAGCCGTAATCGCTTTTGGGATTTTGCTAAGCTTTAACATCAATGCAATCCTTCTGGGGGTCGGATCTTTGGCGCTGGTGGCGATTTATCCTTTCGCCAAACGCTTTACCTGGTGGCC
>DOHJ01000002.1:6842-11966 GCA_003535335.1 Paracoccaceae bacterium
TTGGGCTGGCCTGCGGTGCTGCTATATTTAGCCGGCATTTCATGGACCTTGTTTTATGACACCATCTATGCCCACCAAGACAGCAAAGACGATGCCCTGATCGGGGTGAAATCCACCGCGCGGCTGTTTGGTCAAAACACAAAGAAGTTCCTGCGCGTTTTTTTGATGTTATCGGTAATATTACTGGCCGTAGCGGTTATTTTAGCCTTGCGCGATACGTCGAATATTTTGGTTATGGTCGTGGCACTTGGCGGGCCTTGGGCCTTTGGCTGGCATCTGGCGTGGCAAATAATCCTGCTGGATACGGATAATCCGGACACTTGCATGAAACTGTTTCGATCAAACCGCAATTGCGGCCTGATTTTTGCGCTGTTTCTTGCCGTTGCCTTATTCCTGTGATTGAATATGGGCGAGATGCAGCCTAGACAGATGAAAACCAAAAAACCGGGTAGTCGAAACAAACATGCGTATCTCTTCAATATTACTAATCGTTGCCATTTTTCTGACCGCTGGCGGGATTTGCACATTTGCAGCCATGCAGGCGGCCAACCTGATCGAGGATCGTTCGCGCACAGGTGTAACCGATGCGCTGGTGGCAAATGACCATGCGTGGGTCTCGGTGCATGTTGACGGTCTGCAAGTCGAGCTAACCGGCACCGCAGCGGATGAAGCCAACCGGTTTCGTGCCCTGAGCGTGGTCAATACAATCGTCGATGCCGAGCGTGTGATCGACAGCATGGATGTGGCCGATGCCGCCGATATAAAAGCCCCCGAATTTTCAATCGAGATTTTGCGAAACAGCACCGGTGTTTCATTGATCGGGCTGGTGCCCGCAGCGACCGACCGCGTTGCGCTGATTTCTTCGCTTAAGGGGTTGGAAAACGGCACCCGCATAACGGATATGCTGAACGCCTCGGATCATCCGGTTCCCGACGGTTGGGACAAGGCTATGAAATTCGGCATAAATGCCCTGCGGACCCTGCCGAAATCAAAGATATCAATTTCGGCCAAACGTGTGGCGATAACCGCCATTTCAGACGGTCTGGAAGAAAAGCGCAAAATCGAAGCCAAACTGGCCCGTTTGGCACCTAAATCAGTGGCTCTGATCACCAACATCACCGCACCGCGCCCCGTGATCACCCCGTTTACACTGCGTTTTCTGATCGAAGGCGACACCGTGCGCTTTGATGCATGTTCGGCCGATAGCGAAAAAACCCGCGCCACCATTATCAAGGCGGCACTTGATGCGGGGTTAAGCGGTGCGACTGACTGCACCATTGGTCTGGGTGTGCCCACGCCATCCTGGGGCAAAGCGGTTGCAACCGGCATTGGCGCCCTTAAGGATATCGGCGGCGGAACGATTACCTTTTCGGATGCCGATGTGACGCTTGTGGCACTGGATAGCACGCCGCAATCCTTGTTTGATCGTGTGGTCGGTGAATTGGAAACGGATTTACCCGATGTTTTTTCCTTGCACTCGGTTTTGCCAAAACCAGTTAAGATTGATGGTTCAGGCCAAGACGCGGGGCCGGCCGAATTTGTCGCCACCCTAAGCCCTGAAGGCCAAGTGCAACTGCGCGGCCGGATTACAAACACGCGCAGCCGTGATGCTGTTTACAGCTATGCACGGGCACGTTTTGGCAGCAAAACAGTGTACGGCGCAGCACGGCTTGATCCGGAGTTGCCACAAGGCTGGCCGGTGCGGGTGCTGGTCGGGGTTCAGGTGCTGGCCGAACTTAATCAGGGCAGCGTGGTGGTTCAAAGCGATTTTGTCGATGTTCGCGGCATAACCGGCAACCCGCAGGCGCGCGCAAATATTACCCGTATTTTATCCGATAAACTGGGAACATCACAAGATTACAAAATTGATGTAACATACGAGAAAAAGCTGGATCCCGTGGCTGGACTGCTAAAACCGGATGAATGCATCCGCGAAATCAAAACCGTCCAAAGCGAGCGTAAAATCAGCTTTGATCCCGGATCATCGGACATGGATGCAAAAGGTTTGGCGGTTGTTGCAAAAATTGCCGAAATTCTTAAAACCTGCCATGAACTCAAACTGGAAATCGCCGGCTACACCGACAGTCAGGGGCGCGAAGGCATGAATCAGGCATTGTCCCAAGCCCGGGCAGATGCTGTTTTGCAGGGCTTGATTGGCCAACGCGTGTTGACCAGCGGAATGCGGGCAAAAGGCTATGGCGAAGCCACGCCAATTGCTGATAACGACACAGAAGAGGGGCGCGAGGCCAACCGCAGGATCGAGTTCAACCTGATCAAACCGAAAAAAACCAAAGAAGAGCTAACAGGGCTTGATCAGCTGGAAGAACAAACTGTAGATACAAATGCAACAGAGTCCGGGCAGGCCCAATCAGAGCCGGCCCAACCTGAAACGTCAGAGAGCACCAATGAACAGAACTGAATTAATCCCCACCATTGCTATTATCCTGTTTGTGGTCTTTGCACTGGGTTGGTTTGCCAATTGGTTGTTGCACAAATTCACCCGCGTTTCACAGGCCGATCTGGGCGAGCTGGATAACATGGCCCAATCCCTGCACGAAGCCGAAGAAATCCGCGATCAGGCGATTACTTATGCCCAGCAACGCGAAGCCGAACTGACAAACCAGTTGTCCCAGACCGAAGCAGAATTATCGGCCGCCATGGACGGGTTGCAAGCCGCCCGTCAAGAGGCCGAAGAGTTGCGCGCTTACGTCGAGCAAATTAACCGTTAATCGGATTGACCGGTTGAAATTACCAACGCGTTAACGCAGCTTCATCAGCGTCCTTGGCCTCGACCCATTGGTGGCCGTCCGTGGTGAATTCTTTTTTCCAGAACGGCGCGCGGGATTTCAGATAATCCATCAAATATTGCGCCGATTCAAATGCATCCACCCGATGAGGCGCAGCCGTGGCCACCATCATGATCATATCGCCGGGGCGCAAAATTCCGTAACGATGGATGATCAGGCTCCCCTTCAAACTCCAACGCTTCACCGCCTTTGCTTCAATCTCTGCCAATGCGGATTGCGTCATGCCCGGGTAATGTTCAATTTCCATCCGGTCCAGATCGCCGTCTGGTGTATTTCGCACGATACCGGTAAAATTAACCACAGCACCGGACGTGTTACAACCTTGGGCAAAACCCTGCACTTCGGCCCCCAGATCAAACCTGTCCTGTTGCACCCGAACGGTCATTTCAGCCGCCTGTCATCGGTGGAAAAAAGGCAACCTCGCGCACACCGGCCAGCGGCGTGTCAAACGCGCATAATTCCTGATCGACCGCCACGCGCAAGGCCGAAACATCGGCAAATGCGGCCGCATAACGCTCTTGGCGTGCCTTTAATTCCTCAACCAGATCGGCCACAGTTGCCGCACTGGTTTCAACCTGCTCGCGCGGCAAACCAACGCGTTCACGCACCCATGCAAAATATAGCACATCAATCATTTGGCATCTTCCCTTAAAAACGGCAGCGCCTTCACAAAATAATCCCAGCCGGTAATCAGCGTTAAACCAGCGGCAATCCAGAGCAAAATAATGCCGCCGTAATAACTAAATTGCGCACCGGCTTGCACCCAAACCAGTCCGGATAAATCTTCTTCTTGCCCCGATAAAATCGCATCAATCATTTTAGGGTCCATCGCCTGTGTCAGATCAACGAACCAGTCCGCAAATATGCCCTGCGAAAATAAAACCGCGATTGCAATCATTTGCGCCGTGGTTTTCCATTTTGCCAGATTGGTAACCTTTAGCTGATGCGATTTATCACCCAGAAATTCGCGCAGACCCGATACAAAAACCTCGCGGAAAATGATCATGGTGGCAGGCAGTAAAATCCAGGCCTTAACACCGGAAAACCCGATGATCACCAGCAGCGCAATCAGCACCATGGCCTTGTCGGCAATCGGGTCCAGCATGGCGCCGAATTTGCTCTCTTGTTTCCAGGCCCGCGCCAGATAGCCATCGACAAAATCCGTCAGCGCCGCGACCACGAACAGCACCAAGGCAAACCAGTCTGCCCACGGGCTGTTGAAATACAAAAACATCACCGCTAACGCAGGCGCGGCCAGCAGGCGCAAAACAGTCAGAATATTTGGTACATTCCAGATCATACGCCCATCCTTAACCATTCAGCCCTTGTCATGGAAGAAGTCATAGAGCGTTTCTGCCATTCTTTTTGATATACCGTCAACTTTTTTCAAATCCGCCAATCCGGCCCGACTAACAGCCTTGGCACTGCCAAAATGCGCCAGTAACGCGCGTTTTCGGGCCGCACCCACACCGGGCACACCATCCAGCGGGGTTGCGCCCATCGCTTTGGCGCGTTTGGCGCGGTGGGTGCCAATGGCAAACCGGTGCACTTCGTCGCGCAGGCGCTGCACAAAATACAGCACAGGGTCGTTATGGCGCAGGGCAAACGGGCGTTTTCCAATGCGGTGAAATTCCTCTTTGCCCGCATCACGATCTTCGCCTTTGGCCACCCCGATCATCGCAATATCACTAACGCCATATTCGCGCATAATTTCTGCCACCGCACTCACCTGTCCCGCACCGCCATCAATCAACAGCAAATCGGGCCAATTGTCGCCTTTGCGATCCGGATCTTCTTTTAGCAGACGTTTAAACCTGCGCCCCAGAACCTCTTTCATCATGCCAAAATCATCGCCGGGGGTTATTTCGGTATCCTTGATATTATACTTGCGATACTGGCTTTTCAAATAGCCCTCGGGCCCCGCCGCAATCATCGCGCCAACCCCATGCGCGCCGGAAATATGCGAGTTGTCGTAAACCTCGATCCGCTTGGGTGGCCCATCCAGATCAAAGGCCTCGGCCAGCCCCTTTAGCAGCCTTGCTTGCGTCGCCGTTTCCGCCATGCGCCGCGCCAGACTTTCGCGGGCATTTCGAAGCGCACCCTCGACCAGCCCGGCCTTTTCACCGCGCAAGGGCACCGAAATTTCAACCTTGCGACCGGCTTTTTGACTTAAGGCTTGCTGCATCAGGTCGTCATTTTCGATCGGCGTTGATAACAAAATTAAACGCGGTGGCAGCTTGTTGTCGTAAAACTGGCCGATAAAGGCCTCAAGCACCTCGGCATCATCAGCACCGGCACCGGTGCGCGGATAAAAATC
>DOHJ01000002.1:12393-23012 GCA_003535335.1 Paracoccaceae bacterium
ACACCGCGCGGGTTGATGCCTTGGGATTGCTGCACTTGGGTTAGCGCCTTGATCCGGTCGCGCAAAGCGGCGGCGCGCTCGTATTCCATTTCCTCACTGGCAAGCTGCATTTGGTTGGCCAGATCCTCTTGTACCTTGGTGGTTTTGCCAGACAGGAATTGTTCGGCATCGCTCACCATATCGGAATAATCACCGGCGCTGATTGTACCAACGCAAGGGGCCGAGCAGCGTTTGATCTGAAACAACAAACAAGGCCGCGTGCGGCTTTCAAAGGTGGAATCGGTGCAATCGCGCAGCAGAAAAACCTTTTGCAGCTGGTTCAAGGTACGGTTCACAGCACCGGCGCTGGCAAAGGGGCCAAAATAGCTGCCCGCCTCGCCCTTGCGACCACGGTGCTTTTTGATCTGGGCAAATTCATGGCTTTTGGCCAGCAGGATACTGGGAAAGGATTTATCATCGCGCAGCAAAACATTGTAATGCGGTTTTAGCTGCTTGATCAGGTTTTGCTCCAGCAGCAAGGCTTCGGTTTCGGTTTTGGTGGTTAGAAACATCATCGAGGCGGTCTGCGCAATCATCCGCGCAATCCGCACCGTGTGGCCGGTGGGTTTGGCATAATTCGAGACCCGCTTTTTCAGATGCCGCGCCTTGCCAACATATAAAACCCGCCCCGCTTTATCCAGCATCCGGTACACACCGGGGCTATCATCAAGCGTGTTCAGATAGCCACGGATCCGGGCATGGCCCAGCAGTGGTTTGTCTTCTGTGATATGGCTGTCAGGCTGGCTCATTTATATTCCAAAGTGATTCCCGGTTTTGGCTGCAATCATAGCCGATATAATGCAAGTGAAAACATCTCCACTATTTCTGTGGATAAGTCTGTTTGTAACTTGGCCTGAAGACAAATTTTTCCTTTGTTTTGGCTAATTTCTACGATTTGCCTAATTTTTAGGCACCAGCCCAAGCCATTGTTTTTATTGTATTTATTTTACAAAACCCGACAACCCATTGAATCCATTAATGAAATTGTAACGGTTATGTGTCGAAAAAACCAGACGTGCACAAGTTTCCTTCAGGGCACCTCACTTACTCGGTTTTAGTGTGCTCAACCCCAAGGATATCCGGCGTTTTCCATGCCGTATTCTGGCCGCCATCCACGCATAATAACTGCCCTGTTACCGCCACTGCATCCAGAAAATAGCCAAGTGCTGCGGTTACATCCTGAACATTGGCCCCGCGCCCCAACGGCAGGTTTTCACGCTGCTGTTTGAAATGCGCAGCCGATTGGCGTTCTGCCTGCAATGTCGGGCCAGGACCAATGGCGTTGACCCTGATATCGGGTGCCAATGCCTGCGCCGCTGTTTGGCTAAAGGCCCAAAGGCCCATTTTGGCAATTGTGTAACTTGTGAACTCCGGCGTCAGCTTCATCACCCGCTGATCCAGCATATTCACGATTAAGGCCGAAGAAACCAGCTCGCCTTTGTCGTCACGGGCTGCTTTGGGCGCTTGGGCGGCAAAATTCTGGCATAAAACAAACGGCGCACGCAGGTTGGTGCCCAGATGCCTGTCCCAACTTTCACGACTGGCACTTGCCAGTGTGTCATGCTCAAATACCGCGGCATTGTTCACCAGACAGTTTAGTGATCCGCCCAAAGCTTCAGCCGCGCGGGTTATTAGCGCCTGGGTTGCAGCCTCGTCCATCAGGTCGGCTTGCAGGGCAACCGCGCGTCGCCCCATGGCGGTGATTTCATCCACCACAACGCCGGCCTCGGCCGCTGATTTGGAAAAATGTACCGCGACATCATAACCGCGATCCGCCAAATACAGCGCCATAGCACGGCCCAGACGTTTGCCAGCCCCCGTTACCAATGCGCGTTTTTCCAACATGACCTAAACCAATACCATGACAATATAGACCGCGTATAATGCCGACAGGATGATGCCCCAGATTTTAGTGATGTCTTGTTTGAAAAACACAAACGGGATCAGCAATGCAGATGCCCCCAACATCACCCAGATATCAAAGCGCAAAATATAGTCAGACACAGGAATATCCCCGACAAAACTGGCAATGCCGATAATCGCCAACAGGTTGAACATGTTCGATCCAATCACATTGCCCAGCGCCACACCGGCCTGTTTGCGCATCGCAGCCATGGCCGTTGTCGCCAGTTCAGGCAACGATGTTCCAACCGCCACCAAGGTCAGGCCGATCACGGTTTCACTAACCCCGTAGACAGTCGCAATATTCACCGCACCTTCGACCAGTAAATTGGCCCCCAACGGCAAGCCAAACAGCCCCAACAGCATAAAGACACCAATTTGCCACCACGCCATTTCCAGATCGGCCCCCTCGACATCTGTCAGATCATCTTCAAATTCGCCGTTCTTTGATTTCTTGCGGTGGGATTTGGCCTGAAGAAAAGCATCGATCAGCACAAATGCAAGTGCGGCCAGCAGGATAGTTCCGTGTATCCAGGTGATCGGGCCGAAAAAGCACATGGCTGTAAACAGCAATGAGGCAACGATCATATAAAGATAGTTTTTGCGCGTATCACATTGCGAGGTATGAAACACCGCAATCAGCGCAGGCAGGCCCAGCACCAGCAGCACATTGGCCGTATTGGAACCCACAACATTCCCCATTGCCAAGCCCGGCGCGCCATCGTTTATGGCCTGAATGGAAATCAGCAGCTCTGGTGCCGAGGTGCCAAAAGCCACAATCGTCAGGCTGACAATAAGGGCCGGAGCCCCAAGGCGCAGGCTCAGATTAACCGCACCTTTAACCAGCGCATCCCCGGCCAGCAGTAAAATCACCAACCCAAGGCCGGCATAAACCCAATCCATTTCTTAACCCTTTTTTATATGGCCACAGCCGCAAGGCCCGCGTCCAATCCGGTAGCGCCCGCATTTGGGGCATTTCCTGTCTTGCAGCTGTTTTTGGCCCGGATAGCGCAGACGGCCAAACATGGCCAGCACCACCATGCCGATCAAAAACAGACTGACGATTTTGATAATCATCTACAGCCCAAATCGCGCGTAATGGGCGCGTTCCTCAAGACCATCCAGCGCATCGTCGACAATCCTTAGACCAAATTTCTGCAACAATGACCGCTTGCCGCCGTAACGGATAAATTTCACCTTATCGCCAAAACGTTCTTTCATCAGCGGCTCCAGCTGATCAATCCCGTCAATCAGCCCCACCTCAAGCGCAGCCGTGCCGATCCAGATTTCACCGGTAAATAAATCTTTGTCCTCGGGCAATTTCCCAGCACGGCGTTTCATGATCTGGGCCTTAAAAGTCGTGTGCATATGTTCCAATATGCCCTTTAAGCGCTTTATATCATCCGGTTTTTCCGGCTGGAACGGATCCAGCATGGATTTTGATTTTCCGGCCGTATAAACGCGCCGCTCAACGCCAATACGTTCCATAGCCTGATTAAAACCAAAGCCCATCGAAATAACGCCGATCGAGCCAACAATCGAACTTTCATCGGCCCAAATTTCATCCGCGGCCGATGCCAGCCAGTAACCGCCGGAGGCAGCCACGTCTTCGACAAAAGCGATCACCGGAACATCATGCTCGGCCGACAAACGGCGAATGCGCGCCGCGATCAAAGATGATTGCACGGGTGATCCGCCGGGCGAATTTATCACCAGCGCCACGACCTTTGGTTTGCCTTTTTTAAAGGCCTTTTCCAGCATCGGGCGCAACGAAACATCGTTCAACGCCCCGCGACCGCTGGATGAAATAATGCCCGACAGGCGAACAACCGCAACCGTGGGCGCGGATTTCAGAAAAGGGATGCTGTTTCTCATACTTGCCATGTAGAGCGCCCACGGCAGGCATTCAAGGTGACAAGTGTTATCTGTGGGCAGTGTTGCTAAAATCCTGCTGTGTTACCTTGGAAATCAGTCAAAAAAGCTGCGCAGCCCTGATCGCCCGCTTCCAAGCCGCATATTTGCGCCCCCGAAGATCGGCTGGCATTTTCGCTGCGAACCTGCGCTCCAGCGCCCAGTTGTCGGCAAATTCATCCTGCGGCGGATAAATCCCCGCCGTCATCCCCGCAATCCACGCAACACCCAGCGCGGTGGTTTCCAAAACGGTCGGGCGATCCACCGGTGCATCCAGAATATCCGATAAAAACTGCATGGCCCAATCGCTGGCCGCCATACCGCCATCCACCCGCAAAACCGCGTTATCAGTTGGCCAATCCGCCTGCATGGCCTCCAGCAAATCACGGGTTTGATAGCCAACACTTTCCAGCGCCGCCCTGACCATTTCGCCAGCTCCGGTGCCCCGGGTCAAACCAAACACCGCCCCGCGACAATCGGCATTCCAGTAAGGCGCACCAAGACCGGTAAACGCGGGCACCAAAACCACATTCTGGCTATCGTCCGCAGTTTGGGCCAGCCTTTGCGTTTGCCCTGCATTGTCAATTATTTCCAAACCGTCACGCAGCCACTGCACAGCCGCACCGGCAATAAATATCGACCCTTCCAGCGCATAGGTCGTCACGCCGCCAAACTGATAGGCAATCGTGCCCAGCAAACGGTTGCTGCTTTGCACCAATTGATCCCCCGTATTGAGCAAGGCAAAACAGCCGGTGCCGTAGGTCGATTTCATCATGCCCGGTTTAAAACAGGCTTGGCCCACCGTGGCGGCCTGCTGATCACCAGCCACGCCGCAAATCTCGATCGAGCCGCCAAATTCTGTGGTTTCGCCAAAATCCCCGTCGCAATCCAACACTTCGGGCAGCATTGCCATCGGGACATCCAAAAGGTCACAAATTTCTGCGTCCCAATGCCCGTCACGAATATTATAAAGCAAAGTGCGCGCCGCGTTTGTGGCATCGGTGGCATGCACCCTGCCCGCCGTTAATCGCCAGATCAGATAACAATCAACCGTGCCAAACAGCAACTCCCCCGCCTCGGCCAGCGCCCGCGCACCGTCAACATTATCCAACAGCCATTTCAGTTTGGTGCCCGAAAAATACGGATCCAGCAACAGGCCGGTTTTGCGCGAAATCATCGGCTCGTGCCCCGCCGCTTTTAGCCGCTGGCAAACCCCGGCCGTGCGCCGGTCCTGCCAGACGATGGCGTTATGGATCGGCTGACCTGTGGTTTTATCCCAGACAATCGTGGTTTCGCGTTGGTTGGTAATGCCGATGGCGGCGATATCTGTTGCACCGATTTCCAGTTTTGTCATTGCCGCCTTGGTCGTCTGCAGCACGGTTTGCCATAAATCTTCGGGATCATGTTCAACCCAGCCGGATTTTGGGAAATGCTGGATGAATTCCTGCTGGGAGCTGGCGGCAACCCGCATATCAGCGTCAAACAAAATGCTGCGTGAGGATGTGGTGCCTTGGTCAATTGCCAGTACATAGGTCATGCGGATCTCCTGTTTATTTATCTATCCCTGCGGACAAAAAAGGCGCGCCAGACAAACCGGTGCGCCTTTGATTAGCTCATCTCAAACGGGCTTATTTCTGCGATATCCGCCCATCCATATAGGCGGTATAATCACCCTGCGCTGCCATGTATTCGGCCATAACATCGGCCAGATCGGGACCGAAATCATACGCATCCATGCCGTCAGTCGAGAATATTTTATAACCATCGCCGCCACCGCGCACATAATCGTTGGTCACGACACCATAAACCTTGTCAGGGTCAATTGCGGCCCAACTATCACCATCGGCCACCATGACTTGAACAATCCGGCCCTCATTTGGCGCAACACTTGGATCCCACGTGAATTTAATGCCGGCAACCTGTGGAAAGCGCCCTTTGACCTCTTCCACCTGACTAACGCCATTTTCCAGCGCGGCAATCACGCCAGCGCCTTTGATCTGGAAGGTCGACAAGGTATTCTGGAATGGCAAAACACCCAAAACGTCGCCCATTGTAACCTTGCCTGCCTCAAGCGAAGAACGAATTCCGCCAGAGTTTGCAATCGCAATCGAAATACCCTGATCCTTGACACGGGCCAGCATGGCATCCGCCACCAGATTGCCCATCTCGCATTCTTTCACACGGCAATTATCGCGGTTGCCATCAATCGGCCCGGCTGCGCTGGCAACCACTTTTTGACGAATTTCTTCCAACGGCTGGGCCAGTTCGGAAATTCGCGCTTTGGTGGTGCTGTCTTCGACAACTTCGCCGCTCATGATAATCGGCTCGCCCACGGCTTGGGTGATGTTGCCATCACTGTCAAATGTGACATTCAATTCGCCCAAAAATTTGCCGTAAGCATAGGCCTGCACAATTGCGGTGTTGTTAACCATGGTCGGGTACGGGCCTTTGGCCTTGTCCAATGTATTGGACAGCAAGGTGTTGGAATGGCCACCGACGATCACATCAACACCGGTGGTTTCGGCCGCTACCTTTTGGTCAACCAGATAACCGGAATGCGACAAAACGATAATCTTGTTCACACCTTGGGCGGTCAGTTTGTCAACCTCGGCCTGAACCGCCGCTACGGGATCGCCAAAGGTGATATTGGGGCCGGGGCTGGCCAATTCGTGGGTGTCTTCGGGCGTCAGGCCAATCAGGCCCAGTTTTTCACCGCCACGTTCAATCACCACGGATTTGGGTAATTTTTCGGCCAGCAACGGCTCGCGGGTGACATCGGCGTTTGACATCAGAATAGGGAAATCCAGTGCGTCCATAAAGCCGCGCAGCACTTCGGGGCCATCGTCAAATTCGTGGTTGCCCACGGTCATGGCGTCATAGCCCATTTTATTCATCATTTCGGCCGCAACTTTACCCTTGTAATAGGTGTAAAACAGCGTGCCTTGAAACTGATCGCCGCCATCCACCAAAATGCTGTTGTTGCTGCGCGCCCGGGCATCGGCCACCGCAGTAACCAAACGGGCTGATCCGCCGAAACATTTACCTTCAAGGTTTTTTTCTTCAGAACAGCCGGAATCATATTTGCTGATCGGCTCGAACCGGGCATGAAAATCATTTGTGTGCAAAATAGTTAACGAATAATCCGCCGCAGCCATACCCGCGCCAAACGTCAAGGCAGCGGCTGCCGCCATGGTTTTTAAAATAAATCGAGTAAGCACAAGAATCCCCCTGTTGGATTGAATGACTATTAAGTTATCGTGGCAATGTAACAGCCAAGAGTCAAAGGCTTGACCATTTTATTTTCAACGGGCATGTGGGACCAATGCAGATTTATAAAATATTCCTTGGCCCGCAATGGGCCGAATTAGAGGCCAAAGGCGAAACCCTTGGCGCGCCAATTGATCTGGCGGATGGCTTTGTGCATTTTTCCACAGCCACACAAGCCGGCGAAACCGCCGCCAAATATTTCTCCGGGTTTGACGGGCTGATGTTGATTGCCTTTGAGGCCGAACAAATGGGTGACGCGTTGAAATGGGAACCTTCGCGCGGCGGTGATTTGTTTCCGCATCTTTACCGCGCCTTGAGGCACGATGAGGTTGTTTGGGCCAAACCCTTGCCCTTTAAAAATGGCACACATATTTTCCCGCAGGAAATGATATGAAACGACTGGAACGTATTGGCATCAAGCTGCTGCATAAGTTTGACCCCGAACGCGCCCACGCGCTTTCTTTAAATGCCTTGAACAGTGGCCTGATGCCCCTGCCCGGCGTGTTCAGAAATGCGCGGTTGCAAACCAGCATTGCCGGTCTGAAACTGCCCAACCCCGTTGGCCTTGCCGCCGGATTTGATAAAAATGCCACCGCTTTGGCCCCGCTTTCACGCGCCGGTTTTGGCTTCATCGAAGTCGGAGCCGCAACCCCTAAGCCCCAACCGGGCAACGCCAAACCGCGACTGTTTCGCCTAAGTCAGGACAAGGCGGTGATTAACCGTTTCGGGTTTAACAATGATGGAATGGAGGCGATTGCACAGCGGCTGGTCAAACGGCCCGCTGATGCGGTGATTGGCCTGAATCTTGGGGCCAACAAAGATAGCGAGGATCGCGCGGCTGATTTTGCCACGGTTTTGGCCCATTGTGGCAAACATCTGGATTTTGCTACGGTCAATGTATCTTCGCCAAACACCGAAAAACTACGTGATTTACAAGGAAAAGAGGCATTAACCGCCCTGCTGAACGGCGTGATAAACACCCGAAACAACCTGACGCGTCCGATACCTGTGTTCCTGAAAATCGCGCCTGATCTGAATGAAACGGAACTGGCCGAAATCGCCCAAGTTGCCACAGAGACCGGCATTGATGCGATTATCGCCACCAACACCACGCTGGATCGCGACGGGTTAAACAGCCCGCACCGCGATCAGGCTGGCGGATTGTCCGGTGCGCCATTGTTTGAAAAATCCACCCGCGTTCTGGCACAGCTTAGTGAACTGACCAGCGGAAAAATCCCCCTGATCGGGGTTGGTGGCATTGGCTCGGCTGATCAGGCTTATGCCAAAATCTGCGCTGGTGCCACGGCGGTTCAGCTCTATTCCGCCATGATTTATCAGGGCCTGTCACTGGTCACTGAAATTGCCAAAGGTCTGGATCAACTTCTGGCCGACGACGGCTTTTCAAATATTTCCGAGGCCGTTGGCAGCAAACGAAAGGACTGGCTATGAGCGTAATCTGGCACAACCCGCGCTGCTCAAAATCCCGCGCTACGCTGGCATTAATTGAACAGGCCGGCATAAATCCCGAAATCAGACTCTATCTAAACGATGCACCCAGCCAAACCGAAATTGGCGAAGCGCTTGGGCTATTAGGCATTCCAGCAAAGGATTTAGTGCGCAAAACAGACGCATTATTCAAAGAACTCGGCCTGAAAGGCGCGGATGAACAGACCCTGATCAAAGCAATGTCAGAAAACCCCAAACTGATCGAGCGCCCAATCGTTTTTGCCAACAACAAAGCCGCCATAGGCCGTCCGCCGGAATCCGTGCTTTCAATCCTGTGATTTTCTTCTTGCTTTAAATACCTGTCCTAACACTTATCTATGCGCCAGCGCATAAATCATCCCGCCTGCTTTTCCAGCGCCGGATATCGCAGCCACAGCGTTAGCCCGCGTGCCACGAATGAAATCAGCAGGGCAATCCACAACCCGTGGTTGCCGAAAAGTGGCACCAGCAACAAGCCAAAAATCAGCCCGCTCCATTCCGCCAGAAATGTTGCAAACGCCACCCCCTGCACGGCCCATCCCAAACCTAGCACAAACCACAAATCCAGCAGAATGTTCAGCCCGTTCATCCAAAGCTGCAACACCAACAATGCTGCCGTGCGTTCCTGCGCAATCAACCAGCCGGTGATGCCGTATAACGCCACCGCCGCCGGTGCCGACCAAATGCGAATTTGCATGTAATCGCGCGCCATGCCTTCAACTTCGGCCGAAGCAGGCGATACTTTAAATGCGCCCCAAAACAGCGGGCCCTGCAAGGCGATCATCATCAGACCCAGCGAAAAACCGATGATCAAGGCCCGCACCAGCAGCGCCACCACTTCGCCCCGGTCCCCCGCGCCCAGCGCTTGCGCCACCATCCCCGTGGTGCCCATTCGCAAAAACCCGAACATCCAGTAGATTGCGGTCAGAATGATCGCGCCAATGCCGACAGCCCCAATCGGCGCAGCCTCGCCTATCTGGCCAACAACGCCGGTATCCACCAGCCCCAAAATCGGCACAGAGGCATTGGCCAGCACAATCGGAAAAGCGATTTTTAAAACACGGGCATGGCTCAGACCGCTGACGGCCTGATCAGTCATCGCGCCTTGGCATCAGGAAATGCCCCGTGGCCTGCGCAAACAAACGCTGGCGATTATCCTGCCATGCTTCGACATGCACCGATGCATAACGCCGTCCAGACCGGTTAACCCGCGCCCGTGCATAAGCATCGCGCGGCAGGCCCGCCCGCAAATAATCAACGGTAAAATCAATCGTCTTGGGCAGGCGCGGCATGGCGCCCCTCCGGGTTTGCCCGCTTTCGATTTCTTCCCACAGCATTGACCAGCTCAGCCCGATTACCGCGGTGATTTCCAAAAATGCCGCTGTTACACCGCCATGGATTGCCGGCAACACCGGATTGCCGATCAGTTTTTCATCAAACGGCAACACGGCCGTTAGCTCGTCCCCACGCCGGTCAAACTGCACACCTAGAAAGTTAATATAAGGCACACCATGAACCAGAGAATTCAGGGCTGCATCGCGACGTTGCTTGATGAGCTGCACAGGCTCGGGGGCTTTGCGGCTCATGATTTTGCCTCCAGTTCGCGTTGAATTGTAAAGGTGCCTGTTGCGGTTGCCACCGGGCGCGCTGTGTCTTCATCCATTGCAGTTGCCCGCACAAATGCCACACTGCGCGTCACGTGATAACATTGCGCATGCGCCGTGATCCGCTGGCCCGGTGTGGCCGCACGCATGTAATCTATGCGCAAATCCAGCGTTGCCGTGCCCATGCTGCCGGTGGGATGACACATCACGGCCGCCCCGCTGCTGGTGTCCATCAATGCCGACACCGCGCCACCGGAAATCACCCCGGTTTCAGGATCACCGATAAAGCGTTCATCATAGTCCATCGATATCTCGGCCTCGCCCGCGCCAAGCGTGCCGATTTTCATTCCCAGTGCCTTGAAATGGGGCATATTGGTGGAAAGCTGGCGCACGGCTTGGGCGCGGGGGTCT
>DOHJ01000179.1:0-1395 GCA_003535335.1 Paracoccaceae bacterium
ATCTGGCCTCGCAGTTAGACTAGGGTCAGGACCTATTAATCCTGCACCACTGGCGCTATTTTTCCGAAATATCAGCGGTTTGGGGCGTGCCGTCAACAGTGGTTTTGCTTCCAAGCGCCCCTATCCCCTGAGATGAAGGGAAAATTGCGTCCAAAGGATTTGACGGATTTTCCCTGTGAAAATCACTTAACTTATTAATAATCAACCAGATTACCGTCTTCGTTAAGCCATCTTCACAGAAAAAATCTATCAAACCAGTGATGCAGGATTAATAGGTCCTGACCCAAGGGAAAACTGGAGGAAATTCCTCGTGGCAGCTCAAACCGTGCATGTTTGTTGCCCCCCAATTAGCAAGCATCGTTTAGACGCGGAAAATATGTTGATGGACAGACACAGGCGCGCAGGTTATTTTTCGGGTTAGCCCGCATAATCCTTCGCAATATTATTGTTGTCAGGTTGCGGACATAGTAACAACATTAAAAGGCCACCGGCCCACCCCTTGAATAATAAGAAAAGACAGACAGTAAATGACCAGAAACACCCAATTTTTCACCCCGATCCCCACGCAATGGGTCGGTCCGATCGAGATCATTGGCGATCTGGTGAATGAGGCCGTTAGCGTTCCGCTGGCAACCTATGAAACACCGCTTTGGCCATCAACGGCACGTGGTGCGCGAGTATCGCGGAAATGTGGCGGCATCCGTTGCACACTGGTTGACGAGCGCATGAGCCGTTCCGTGGTTTTACGCGCGCAACATGCCGGCTCCGCGCAGGCCGCGTGGGCCTCTTTGGCGGCACGTCAAGATGAGATGGCAGAGGTGGTCAGCAGCACCAGCCGTTTTGCACGTTTGATCGGGGTAAACCGTCAGATCGTCGGCAACCTGCTTTATTTGCGCTTTGAATGTGCCACCGGTGATGCTTCGGGTCATAATATGGTGACCAAGGCCGCTGATGCACTGCTGAACTGGATTTTGCAAAATTACCCCGAGCTGGCCTATTCCACCATTTCTGGAAATTTTTGCACCGACAAAAAAACCAGCGCCGTTAATGGCATTCTGGGCCGTGGTAAATATCTGGTGGCCGAAATGGAAATTCCGCGCAAAATCTGCACTAGGATGTTGCGCACCACACCTGAAAAGGTTGTGCAGCTGAATGTGGAAAAAAACCTGATTGGTGGCTCGATTTCCGGCAGTCTGCGCAGCGCCAATGCCCATTTTGCCAATATGCTGTTGGCCTTTTATCTGGCCACCGGTCAGGACGCGGCCAATATCATCGAGGGCAGCCAAGGCTTTGTGCATTGCGAGGCCCGCGAAGATTCGCTGTATTTCTCCTGCACTTTGCCCAATCTGATCGTTGGATCAGTCGGTAGCGGTAAAACCAATGAACAGGTCGAAG
>DOHJ01000179.1:1711-3498 GCA_003535335.1 Paracoccaceae bacterium
GCAAGAAACGCGCCCCCGGCGATAATGCCCGGCGTTTGGCGGCCCTGTGTGCGGCCACGGTTTTATGTGGCGAGCTGTCTTTGATGGCTGCCCAAACCAACCCCGGCGAGCTGATGCGTGCGCACCTGATGCTGGAGCGCTCATGAATGATCCGACCGATCAGCGCAAGACCGAGCACCTAAAGGCCCTTGGCCATGATGCGCAAATCGAGCGTCATGCCAGCGGGTTTGATCAGTTACGGCTAAGCCACCGCGCCCTGCCTGAATTGGATCTGGGCGCGATTGACACTTCGGTACAGTTTCTGGGAAAAACCCTTGAATTTCCATTGCTGATTTCCTCGATGACCGGCGGCACTGGCGATGAAATTATGCGGATTAACCGTAATTTAGCCACCGCAGCGCAGGCTTGTGGTGTGGCTTTGGCTGTGGGATCGCAACGGGTAATGTTCAGTAATCCGGCCGCAAGGGACAGTTTTGATTTGCGCAGCTACGCCCCTGATGCGGTGCTGTTGGCCAACCTTGGTGCGGTGCAATTGAACACCGGTTTCGGGATTGATGAATGCCAAAAAGCGGTGCAGGTACTGGCGGCGGACGGGCTTTATCTGCATCTCAATCCGCTACAAGAGGCAATACAGCCAGAAGGTGATCGTAATTTTGCCGGTTTAGCCGACAAGATCGCCGCCATTACACCGGATTTAAATGTGCCCGTTTTGTTAAAAGAAGTCGGCACCGGATTATCACAAGCCGACATAAATCTAGGTTTAAAGGCCGGTATCCGACATTTTGACGTGGCGGGGCGGGGCGGCACATCATGGAGCCGGATCGAATATCACCGACGCAAAGATGCCAACGATGATCTGGGGCTGGTGTTTCAGGATTGGGGGCTAACGACGGTAGAGGCACTACGTATGGCGCAACCGCTGCTTGCCAATGCCAAAGGTGATTATACGCTGATCGCCAGTGGCGGCATCCGCAGCGGAATTGATATGGCAAAAGCAGTGTTGTTGGGCGCAGATATTTGCGGTATAGCTGCGCCGTTCCTTTCTGCGGCACAGGAATCCAGCCAGACGGTCATTGACCGGATCGAGCAGTTCCACACAGAATTCCGGACGGCGCTATTTCTGTTGGGCTGCGCCCATTGCGACGCATTACGCGGCAATGATGGGCTTTTACTATGAGTATTGATGCGACTATGACCAAAATTGGTATTGAAAACCTAAGCTTTTATGTCCCCAGAAATTATCTGGATCTGGCCGTATTGGCCAAACGCCAAAACATTGATCAGGCTAAATTTTATCGTGGAATCGGTCAGGAAAAATTTGCAGTTCCGTGCCATGACGAAGACATTGTCACCTTGGCCGCCGAGGCGGCGCGCCCGATTGTTGAAAATTGCGGCATTGACGAAATTGATACAGTGCTTTTTGCCACCGAAACCGGCATCGACCAGTCAAAATCGGCTGGAATTTATGTGCACCGCCTGCTGGGCCTGCCGGCCAATTGCCGCAATGTAGAACTAAAACAGGCCTGCTATAGCGCCACGGCCGCCTTGCAACTGGCTTGCGGTTATGTGGCGCGCAAACCTGATAAAAAAGTGCTGGTTATTGCCTCTGACGTGTCGCGCTATGATCTGGACAGCCCTGCCGAGGCCACTCAGGGCTGCGGTGCGGTGGCGATGTTGGTTTCGGCCAATCCGGCCATCATCGAGATTGACGCATTTTCCGGCTGCTACACCGAAGACATCATGGACTTCTGGCGTCCCAATCACCGCAAAACCCCGCTGGTTGACGG
>DOHJ01000179.1:3852-4044 GCA_003535335.1 Paracoccaceae bacterium
AAGTATTCGGCGATGAAATATTTGCAATCCTTAGGCCATGCCTGGGATGATTACCGCAAAAACGGCGGCAGGGATTACGCCGATCTGGCACAGTTTTGTTATCATTTGCCATTTTCGCGCATGGGGCAAAAGGCGCATCGTCAACTAGCCTCGCTGATCGAAACGCCGGTTGATAATGACCGCTGCTTGCCC
>DOHJ01000143.1:0-2366 GCA_003535335.1 Paracoccaceae bacterium
CGCGCATCACCTGCGGCGTGCTGTTTGATCATTTGCGACAGGTTCATAAATGCCGCATCAACATGGCCACCTAAAATCGCGGCTTTTTGCTCGGTTGATCCTTTGGTTGGCAACAGGTTGAATTCAACACCGGCCGCAGCTTCAAACGCCTTGGCCGCCAGAAAATCGTCAGACCCGATACCGTTGACTGCAACGGTCAGTGATCCGGCCTTGGCCGCGGCCGCAAGGCTGGCCATATCGGTGATTTTGCTGTCTTTTGGAACCGCTACAATGCCCGGATCCTGAGCCGTGTTGCCCATGATGTGAAAGCTGTCCAAGGTGTATTTGGCGCGTCCGGAAACAACGTGGGCCACCAGTTGCGGGGTGAATACCAAACCGATGGTGTAGCCGTCGGCCTTGGCCCGCGCGATGGTTTCAAAACCTTTTTGGCCACCTGATCCGGGAACGTTTTTGATAACAAATTCAAACCCTTCGTAATTCTTTTCGGCCAGTTCGGTGAACAGGCGCGCGGTGCGGTCGGTGGATCCACCGGCCTTGGAGGGTACAACCACCGTAATGGTTTTTGCCGGATAATCGGCAAATGCAGCACCGGTAGACAGGCCCAATGCCATCACGGCACCGGCAATAAGTGATTTTTTAAACATAGTTATTTCTCCCTAGGAATCATGGGTCGACGTTTTTTCATTGATTGCCTTCCCCCAGTTAAACCGGCTGTTTGTGAAAATTCCGGTTTTCGTACCAGACAGGTTAGCACCTGTGTAAAAACCCGCAAGATGCTTTTTAGGCCATGGGGGTAATAATATTACATTTTCCGGCGTGTTTTTGGGCCAGAATCCAACATGCCAATTGCCTAAATCTTTTTACCATCCTAGAACAAGACGCAAAAAACCAGAAAGGGCCGTTCATGATACCCGTCCAAGGATACCTAGATAAAAAAATTGCCGTTTTGGGGCTGGGTCGATCCGGGCTGGCGGCCGCAATTGCGCTTGAGGCCGGCGGGGCAATTCCTGTGGTCTGGGACGACAATGAAATGGCCCGTGATGCAGCGCAAAGCAAGGGATACGCCGCCACCGATTTGCGCAAATCCGGTGTTTGGGACGATATCAGCCGCCTGATCGTTTCGCCCGGCATCGCGCATCTTTACCCCGAACCCAATCCGGTTGTTGCGGGGGCGCTGGCCGCCGGTGTGCCGGTGGATAATGACATTGGTTTGTTTTTTCAGTCTTATCCAACCGAGGAATGGAGCGGTTTTGACGTTAGCCCGCGCGTGGTTGCCATAACCGGAAGCAACGGAAAATCCACCACAGCGGCGCTGATCCACCACATTTTACAACACGCCAAACGCCCGACCCAGCTGGCCGGAAATATTGGCCGCGGCGTGCTGGATCTGGAGCCGGCCCACGATGGCGAGGTCGTGGTGCTGGAGCTGTCCAGTTATCAGACCGAGCTGGCCCGATCCCTGACCCCGGATGTGGCGGTGTTTACCAATCTTTCGCCGGATCATCTGGACCGGCACGGCGGCATGGGGGGCTATTTTGCCGCCAAGCGCCGCCTGTTTGCCGAGGGCGGACCGGACCGCGCGATTATCGGTGTGGACGAAACCGAAGGGCGGTTTTTGGCAGGTCAGCTGAGCGAAGGGCCAAATGATGATCGGGTGATCCGCATTTCGGTCGAGGCGAAATTGCAGGGTGCTGGATGGTCTGTTTTTGCCCGCAAGGGGTTTTTATCGGAATACCGCAAGGGGCGCCAAGTGGCGTCGATTGATCTGCGCAAAATCGCCGGACTGTCGGGTAATCACAACCACCAGAACGCCTGTTGCGCCTATGCCGCGACCCGCACGCTGGGCCTTGCACCCAAGGTGGTCGAGGCCGCCTTGCGCAGTTTTGCAGGGTTGGCGCATCGCAGCCAGATTGTGGCGGTGAAAAACGGTGTTACCTTTGTGAATGACAGCAAGGCCACCAATGTCGATAGTGCGGGCAAGGCGCTGCAAGCTTTTAAAAACATTCACTGGATCGCGGGCGGGCAGGGCAAGGATGGCGGTATTGACTGTTTGGCGGACAAGCTGGGAAATGTACAAAAGGCCTATTTGATCGGGGCGTCGGCGGTTGAGTTTTCCGGCCAATTGGGCGCAATACCATTTCAGATTTGTGAAACAATGCGCCAAGCGGTTGCCGCAGCAATGGCCGAGGCAAAAAATGGCGACACGGTGCTGCTTGCACCTGCGGCCGCCAGTTTCGATCAGTATAAAAATTTCGAACAACGTGGCGATGATTTTGTTGCGCTGGTGAACGCGACTTAACGCCGTAACATTAACGCGCATATAGACTGACGACTTTATTTTAATTCTTTTGTCAGGCTATAAGTCT
>DOHJ01000143.1:2742-4142 GCA_003535335.1 Paracoccaceae bacterium
AGGGGCCGTTTGGTTTATTTGTTGTGCATGGCCTCGACAGCTTGCGCCATTTCTGCCCTGACATCAGGATCGATGCGCATGGCCTCATCCGTATCAAACATGCCCGCTGTCGGGTCATTAAAGACATCGACATCCATCTTGCCCTCGCTTTTGGCCACGATCGATGAAACGGCCGCATCACCCGATACGTTGACGGCTGTACGGATCATATCCATCAAGCGGTCAACACCCAGAACAAGGCCGATACCCTCAACCGGCAGCCCGACTTGGGTGAACACCATTGAGAGCATAATCAGGCCAACACCCGGCACACCAGCGGTGCCGATCGAGGCCAGAACAGACATCAGGATCACGGTCAGATAGCCGCCCATTCCCAATTCAACGCCGTAAACATTGGCGATAAACACGGTGGCCACGCCTTGCATGATCGCGGTGCCGTCCATGTTAATGGTCGCCCCGAATGGAACAGTAAAGGATGCAACCGAATTGTTAACGCCAAACCGTTCGGTCACGGTGCGCATGGTGACAGGAATGGTGGCGTTTGAGGATGCAGTTGAAAAGGCAAAAATTTGCGCGTTGCGGATTTTGCTGATGAACATTTTCGGACTTAGACCCGAGAACACCTTCAACACAATCATCAAGGTCACAAACAGATGCAACATTAACGCCCCGACCAAAACCAGCACATAGCCCGCTAAAGAGGCCAGCAAATCAAGGCCAAGGTTGGCAACCGCTTTGGCGATCAGCGCAAACACGGCGTAAGGTGCCAGAGCCATGATGATGTTAACCATTTTCATCATGATTTCGTTGGCAATTTCCGCGCCTTCGATAAAGGATTTGGCCTTTTTGCCAACCATCAGCATGCTGACACCGACCATGATCGAAAAGAAAATGATTGGCAGCATGTCACCATTGGCCATCGCATTGATCGGGTTTTTAGGAATGATGTCGATCAAAACCTGGGATAATGGCGGTGCATCTTTGCCGCTGAAACTGGCCGCTGTTTCCAGATTCAGGCCTTGTCCAATGCCAAGCGTGGCGGCAATCGCAATTGCTGTGGCGATCGCAATCGCGGTTGTCAGCATGTAGAGCGCAAAGGATTTTGAGCCAACCCGCCCCAGCACCCGGATGTCGCCAATACCGCAAACACCACAAATAAGTGAAAAGAATACCAGTGGAACAACCAACATTTTCAACATGTTAACGAACATTTTTCCAACGATATGAAATGCGCCGTTAACCACAAATTCGTTCACAAAAGTACCTTTTGCGTTTAATCCTGTCAGGTTGAAAATCAACCCCAGAATTATACCAAGCGCCATCCCTAACAGCACTTTGGTGGTAAGATTCATTTTTTTGCTTTCGGACATGGCCGAATACTCCCTATTGTTTTTTGTTAT
>DOHJ01000143.1:4555-9743 GCA_003535335.1 Paracoccaceae bacterium
TGCCAGAGTGAAATTTTGCCTCGTTTCTATGAAACAGATTGATTTTGGCCTTGCGGCTGGTTGCGATTGTTGCTGGAAACAGTAACAATGGGCAGATTGGTGTTATCCATTGTACGACCCGCCACGACGGGTATCAAAAAGGTCGGGGACGTTTTGTTGGGGCAGGGATCACAGGCATTAGGGACGGTGACGTGTGAATGAGTATTATCGGGCGAATAAGGGCGGCTTTGTTTGAGCGTACTACGGACGCCGATGGCGCGTTTAAGGTTGTGGTTGGCGATCATTCTAATTTTCAGCATGAAAGCTTCAAGGCCAAGGCCGGCAGCTTTGCCGATCTTGATGCCGCGATTGCCCGCTGCCAGCTGATCGTCGATCATGAGCTGGAAAAAATGTATAAACCCGACATGACCGCAGAAGAGCTGTTTCGTGATTACAACATGTTTGGTCGCGAGGTCTGGATCGAAGATAACGATTATACCATTTGGGAATATGCCAAGGTCAAATGCAGGGAAATCTGCCCCGACGAATGGTGAATTTCCGGTTTTACGCCGGGGTTTCTTTTGAAATAGCCACTCCGGCCGCCCACCCCGATGACCAGGCCCATTGGAAATTATAGCCCCCGAGCCAGCCGGTTACGTCCACCACCTCACCGATGAAATACAATCCCGGCACGGTTTTTGCCTGCATGGTTTTGGACGACAGCGCATCGGTGTTTACGCCGCCCAAGGTGACTTCGGCGGTGCGGTATCCTTCGGTGCCGGCCGGATGCAGCTGCCATTCGCAGATGTTTTTCACCACCCCGGCCAAGGCCGGATCAGAATGATCCGCAAGTTTGCCAGCCCAGCCGTTCAAATCCGCCAAAAAGGAAATTAACCGTTTTGGCAACCACTCGGCCAAAACCGTGCTCAGGTCACGGCGCCCCGACATTTGGCGCTCGCTACGTAGTTTTTCCAACAAATCACCCGCCGGCCACAGATTTAGCGTGATAGGCAGACCTTCTTTCCAGTAGGATGAAATTTGCAAAATGGCCGGACCGGACAGGCCGCGATGGGTGAACAATACCGCTTCGTCAAACGACGTGCTGCCACAGCTCAGACGCGCCTTCAGGGACACACCTGCCAAAGGTTTAAACTGATCGCCAAAGGTAAACGGCACCAGAGCTGGCCGGGTTTCAATCAGCGGCAGACCGAATTGCGCGGCAATTTTATAGCCCAGCCCGCTGGCCCCCATCTTAGGAATTGATTTGCCGCCACAAGCCACCACAAAATTAGCCGCCCGCAGTTTTTCACCGCTGTCCAGCGCCACCACAAATCCGCGTTGTGATTGCGCAATGCTTGAAATCGAGGTTTTCAGCCGGATTTCAGCCCCGTTTGTTTCGGTTCCGCCCATTTCGGTCAGCAGCATGGCGATAATTTCTTTGGCCGAGCCATCACAAAACAGCTGACCCAGCGTTTTTTCGTGATATTTAATGCCGTGGCGGCCCACCAGATCAATAAAATCCCACTGGCTATAACGACTAAGCGCCGATTTAACAAAATGCGGGTTTTGCGAGATGAAATTTTCGGGCCCAGCCCCCAGATTGGTGAAATTACAACGCCCGCCGCCGGAAATCCGGATTTTCTCCCCAACCGATCGGGCCTGATCAATCAGCAACACCCGACCGCCTGCATGGGCCGCACACATCATTCCGGCCGCACCGGCCCCTAAAATGATGGTGTCATATTCAGAGTTTTTCAAATTCATCCCCCTGATGAACATGATCGGCAAAAAGACGCAAGCCCCGCAGATACCGATGATATGCGGCGGATATTGGGGCTAGCATCAAACGAATCAATGCGCTAAACTGGTAAACAGACTCGGCAAACGGGCAAAATCAGAGGCAGTTAGGCGGCACCCCATGACAGAAATGGTCTATGGAACAGTTACAGTTCGCGATAGTGAACCAATCCTTCCCCGTTGGTGGCAGACGATTGACAAGTGGTCTCTGACCTCGGTTCTGCTGCTGTTTGGCATCGGTATCCTGCTGGGCTTGGCCGCATCCCCGCCGCTGGCCGCCAAAAACGGCCTTGGGCATTTTCACTATGTTCAGCGCCAGTTGGTGTTTGGCGGTATGGCCTTGACGGTGATGTTCGTCACCTCGATGATGACCCCGTCACTGGTGCGCCGTTTGGGTGTGCTGGGATTTTTGGGCGCGTTTGCGGCACTTGCCTTGTTGCCTGTGCTGGGTACGGATTTTGGCAAAGGGGCTGTGCGCTGGTATTCCTTGGGTTTTGCCTCGGTGCAACCTTCCGAATTTTTAAAGCCCGGGTTTGTTATTCTGGCCGCTTGGCTTATGTCGGCCAGCCATGAAATTAACGGGCTGCCGGGTAAGTTGTATTCTTTTATCATCGCCGTCACCGTTGTTGGTTTTTTGGTGGTGCAACCGGATTTCGGGCAGGCATCGTTGGTGCTGTTTGGCTGGGGTGTAATGTATTTTGTCGCCGGCGCGCCGTTTTTTCTGTTGATTGCAATTGCCGGTTTGGTGGTTCTGGGCGGCAGTTTTGCCTATAATAATTCCGAACACTTTGCCCGGCGTATTGACGGGTTTTTATCCACAGATATCGACCCGACCACGCAAATCGGCTATGCTACCAATGCCATTCAAGAGGGCGGATTTTTTGGCGTCGGAGTTGGTGGGGGGCAGGTGAAATGGTCACTGCCCGACGCCCATACAGATTTCATCGTGGCCGTTGCTGCCGAAGAATACGGCCTGATTTTGGTGCTGGCAATTATTGCGCTTTACATGGTGATTACCGTGCGAAGCCTGCTGCGCCTGATGCGTGAACGCGATACATTTATCCGGCTGGCCGGCACCGGTCTGGCCTGTATGTTTGGCGTGCAGGCCATGATTAATATGGGGGTTGCGGTGCGTTTGCTGCCCTCCAAGGGCATGACGTTGCCATTTGTCAGCTACGGCGGTTCTTCCTTGATTGCCGGCGGCATTGCTGTTGGCATGTTGCTGGCCTTTACCCGCACCCGGACGCAAGGCGAAATCAGTGACCAGTTTGCAAAAAGGAGCGTGCAATAATGCCCAACCCACCTCTTTTGGTTATTGCTGCGGGTGGAACCGGCGGGCACATGTTTCCGGCCCAAGCACTGGCCGAGGCCATGTTGCAAAAAGGCTGGCGGGTCAAACTCTCGACCGATGCGCGCGGCGCACGTTACACTGGCGGCTTTCCCCATGTGGTCGAAGTTGAACAAATCGCCTCGGCCACCTTTGCCCGCGGCGGGGTTTTGGCCAAAATTCTGGTGCCATTTCGCATCTTTGGCGGCATCATCGGCGCGACATTTAAAATGTGGCGCGACAAACCTGCGATCGTGGTCGGCTTTGGTGGTTATCCATCGATCCCGGCTGTAACGGCCGCATGGATTTTACGCCGCCCGCGCATGTTGCACGAACAAAACGGCGTGCTGGGGCGGGTTAATCAGCTGTTTGCCAAACGGGTAAATGCGGTTGCCTGCGGCACTTGGCCGACGGAGTTGCCAAACGGGGTTGAAGGCAGCTTTACCGGCAATCCGGTGCGCAGCGCTATTTTGGAACGCGCCGGTTCGGGCTATATTTCGCCCGGCGATTATCCAATGTCGATGCTGGTGATGGGCGGATCGCAAGGCGCGCGCATTCTGTCGGATGTGGTGCCGCAAGCGATTGCAAACCTGCCCGAAAACCTGCGCAAATTCCTGCGCATTTCGCATCAGGCCCGTGCCGAGGATCAGGTGCGTGTCGAAGAATTTTACGCCAGCCACGGCATTTCGGCCGATGTGCAGCCGTTTTTTAACGATGTGCCGCGCCGGATGTCCGAGGCACAATTGGTCATTAGCCGTGCAGGCGCGTCGTCGGTGGCCGATATTTCGGTGATTGGCAGACCGTCCATTCTGATCCCCTACGCCGCGGCCACGGGCGACCACCAAACCGCAAACGCACGCGCCTTGGTTGATGCCGAGGCAGCCATTCTGATCCCCGAAAGCCAACTGAACGCCAGCAGCTTAAGCACCCAGATCAACGCGATTTTAGACGCCCCCGAGGCGGCAAACCGAATGGCCTTGTCCGCCCTGAAATGTGGCCGCCCCGACGCAACCGAGCGTTTGGTGGAACTGGTCGAACACTTGGCAGAAACAGGACCCAAAACATGAATTCAGCCGCCACCAAACTGCCGCTTGATGTCGGTGCGATCCATTTTGTCGGCATCGGTGGTATTGGCATGTCGGGCATTGCCGAAGTGCTGCTGAACCACGGCTATCAGGTGCAGGGATCCGACCTGAAATCCAGCCCGATTACTGACCGTCTGCAAAAGCTGGGCGCGCGGATTTTCGTCGGTCAAAAGGCTGAAAATATCGAACACGCTGCGGTGATGGTGATTTCATCCGCCATCAAACCCGGCAACGCCGAACTGGACGCGGCCCGCCAATGCGGCATGCCCGTTGTGCGCCGCGCTGAAATGCTGGCCGAATTGATGCGGCTGAAATCAAACGTGGCGGTGGCCGGCACCCACGGCAAAACCACCACCACTACGCTGGTGGCTGAATTGCTGGTCAAGGGCGGCATTGACCCGACGGTTATCAACGGCGGCATTATCCACGCCTATGGCTCCAACGCGCGGATGGGGGCTGGCGACTGGATGGTGGTCGAGGCTGACGAATCCGAT
Organism: Paracoccaceae bacterium; assembly: GCA_003535335.1. Lineage (GTDB taxonomy): Bacteria > Pseudomonadota > Alphaproteobacteria > Rhodobacterales > Rhodobacteraceae > Profundibacter. The sequence continues at coordinate 9,238 of DOHJ01000143.1, forward strand.
GGCACCTTTAACCGCCTGCCGGCCACCATCGCGATTGTCACCAATATCGACCCCGAACATATGGAACACTGGGGCAATTTTGATGCCCTGCGCGAGGGGTTTCACGATTTCGTTTCCAACATCCCGTTTTACGGTCTGGCCGTTTGCTGCACCGATCATCCCGAGGTCCAGTCGCTGGTTGGCCGCATCACGGATCGCCGTGTTGTGACCTATGGCTTTAATGCCCAGGCCGATGTTCGCGCGGTGAACCTGACGTACAAAAACGGGCTGGCGCATTTTGATATCGAGCTGAATTCAGAGGATAAAGAAATCACCGGCTGCACCCTGCCAATGCCCGGAGACCACAATGTTTCCAACGCCTTGGCGGCCGTTGCGGTGGCGCGGCATTTGGGGGTTAAACTAACGGAAATTCGTGATGCCCTGGCTGATTTCAAGGGCGTCAAACGCCGCTTTACCCGTGTTGGCGTGGTGAACGGAGTGACAATTATCGACGATTACGCCCACCA
>DOHJ01000007.1:0-384 GCA_003535335.1 Paracoccaceae bacterium
CCGACAGCCTGACCGGCTTGGCTGATGACCAATCAATCACGTACGGAATGGTTGAAGGGCGCGATGGGCGTGCAAGTGCCGGCGAGTTGAAACTGGCCGACTAAAGCACAATACCACACATTATTTCAGCAAAAACGTGCCCAGCCGGTTTATCTGGCTGGGCATATTTGTGCAAACATTCGCTGAAATATAATAATTTGAAAGAAATACTTGAATTCCGAGCAAAATACCGCCATCTGTGTCGTGTGAAGACAGACTTATTCTACCCGCCTCCTTACTAAAGCAGCCGGTTACCAATAAAAGACTGCTGCACCAGGCCGCTGCACAACGTGGGCGGTGACGAAAGACTAAGGAGATACGGAATGGCTACTGGCACCGTAAAAT
>DOHJ01000007.1:758-2360 GCA_003535335.1 Paracoccaceae bacterium
TTTGGATTTATCGCACCGGACGATGGCGGCAAAGATGTGTTTGTACACATTTCAGCTGTTGAACGCGCAGGCCTGACTGGCTTGGCTGATGACCAAAAAATCGAATTTGACCTGGAAGAAGGCCGCGACGGCCGTCAATCTGCCGGCTCTCTTGTTCTGGTTGACTAAACTTTCAGCGGACTGATTTTTCCGCTACCAAGTATTTACACCCCGCAGGCCATTGGCTTGGCGGGGTGTTTTTTATTCTTCGGGGTTAAATCCCTAGTTTCTGTAGCAGCCTTTTTCGCCTACCGGACAAACAATACGGCTGGATTTTTTCACATGGCGAACGCGGCGTACGCGTTTTTTGCTTACCACGGCATGCGCTTTTGCCTGCTGATAGCTGATTGACTGATTCGGCGTGCCACAACAAATCACGCCATTAATCGAAATTGGCTGCAATCCGGACGGACAAAAATTTTCCGACGTTGAATAGGCATAAATCCGCGCATCACTGGCCTGCGCAGAACCGGTCCCCATTACCAATGCGCCCAGCGCAACTATTAGTGTTTTCTTGAACATATTTTACCCCTCGATACCGATCACTTGTGCGATCATTATTAACCATAGCCAAATGTTAGCAGGATACCACCGTAAGTCAATTTATTCTGCGGAAATGGATCGTTTCCAGTTATGCACGTTCAGAACGACAATCTAAATATTTAATTCTGCCTGAAATTCACGCCACTCTCCGGCGCTCATCCCGCTGCTGTCTTGGGTTACATCTTCGCCTTTTAGCATGCGGCGGATACACTCCATGGCCTTGCCACTTAAATTTGCCCCGCCCATGCGATAATCCTCAAAGGCGCTGTAGGCGGCGGGCACCCAATCGGCCACCACCTTGCAGATTTCATCGGCATAGACCCGGATTTCATATTGGGCGTGTTGATCTGCCCGCAGACGCAAAAAGTGGAACAGATTGTGCAAATCCACCTTCCAATACCATTGCGTATACATATTCATCGGCAAATTCATGCGCGCCAATTCGCGGGCCAACCCTTGCTGGCCATCCTCGGAAATCATTGCCTGATAATTGTCGTAGGACCGGTTGCTGTCGGTTTTCAGAATATCCAGAACGCGCGCGGCTTCCTCGCCTTGCAAAATATCGCCGCGCCCCTGATGGTTCAGGGTCGATTGCGCCGCCAGCTGATCATCCGCCGGAATGTAAAACTCGCGGTCCAGAATTGAATAGCGCGCCGAATATTCGTTTACATTGGCCGTGCGGTGCCTGATCCATTGGCGCGCAACAAAAATCGGCAATTTTACATGCAGTTTTATTTCGCACATTTCAAACGGAGTAGAATGCCAGTGGCGCATCAGATAGCGGATCAAACCGGCATCGTTTTGCACAGATTTGGTGCCGGTGCCATAAGATACCCGTGCCGCCTGACAGATTGCAGCATCATCGCCCATGTAATCAATCACACGGATAAACCCGTGATCCAGCACATCATATGCTTTAAACAGATGCGCCTCCATGCCGTCGCTGACCGCGCGCAGTGTCGGGCGCGTTTGGCTGCGCAATTTCTGGATTTCGGCAATCTGCTCCGGCGTCAGTGGCAT
>DOHJ01000007.1:2763-6995 GCA_003535335.1 Paracoccaceae bacterium
CCGCACGGCAATATAGATTTTTTTCAGTAAAAGCTCTAATTTAACACCATCACTGGTTGACTTTTAGCCACGTTACCCTGATCTTTCACTCAAACTAAACAACAGGTGTTTTTAAAATCACGTCCAAATCATTTATCGCGGTTCTGTGTCTTTTCATGTTATCAGCTTGTGGATCTAGCGTTGATGAAGGCGGTGGTACTGGCGGCGGTGGCGGTGCTGCTATCCCAAGTATAGTTCTAGCTTATGGAACTGGTGCCGGTGAGCCGCTTGGACGCCGCGAAGAACGCACGGTTAGTGGCAATGGCACTGCTGAAGGTATCATCTATGATAGTAGTTCTGATACATTCGAGGTGGAAAACCTGCCATTTGACGGTGATAATTCCTATGCGCGCGACAATTCTTTCGCTGGCGCACATCTACCAGGGGCTCCTACCTTTGCTGTATATGAAAATGACAGAACGACCACCGATCCCGTAACAGGAGCGGTGATTAACCAATTCCGGCACAAAGCCATTCGTGCCGTTAGTTCCAGTGGTAACGTACAGTTCTCGATTGTGCGCACAGGGGAGTATGTTGGTTACGGCTTTGGCGGTTTCATTTATCAACGCAATAACAGCGTGACCCTGCCAACCGATGGCCAGGCGCATTATACAGGAAATTACGGCGGGATCCGCGATTTCGACGGACAGGGAGGTCTGCAATATACAACCGGCACAATGAACGCTGACCTTGATTTCCTGGATGGGTCTATGCGGGCCGACGTGAGAAATCGCCGTATATATGATGTAGACGGAACTGACATCACAGATACAATTACTGATACCTTGGGTCTTACGGTTATGCCAACTCTTCGTTTTCGGGTCGGACCGGATGCGATTCGCACAAACGGTGACGTAGTAGGAACTGTCCAAAGTAGCTACACAGATGGGGACGGTCATCGGGTTCCCTACGAAACCGGCAATTACTATGCTGTTATTTCCGGCGACAATGCCGAAGAAGTCGTTGGTATTATTGTCGTTGAACCCCCAACTTCTGATACGGGTGTAACGACTCGCGAAACAGGTGGGTTTATCCTGCATCGGCAATAAGAATGTTGTCTATGTTCCGGTACTTTTTCGGGCCGGTGCTCCTGATGCTAGGGATAGCATTGGGGCCTGGCCCCGCGTACGCTAAAACGCTCAACCTATCCCCAGCAGAAATGCGGCTGTCAGCCATAAAATCCATGCGAGTGGGCAGATCAGACATTGCATTAAAAATTGCAAATGCATTACTGCTGAGAAGTCCGTCCGACTTGACTGCCTTAATTATTAAATCACAAGCTGCGCGTAATTTAGGGCAGTTTAAAATTGCAATACAGGCCGGGAAAAAAGGCTGGGAACATTCAAAAACTGATCTTGGCCATTATAGCAGCGCATTGGTAACAGCACAGGCGCTAGCCTCAAGCGGGGCCAGAACCCGCGCACAATTTTGGTTGCGACGTGCGGCCCATTCAGCCCCGACCGAGCAGGACCGCAAACGTGCGGTACAAGATTTTCGTTATGTAAAAAGCCGAAACCCCTTTTCCACAAGTCTGCGGTTTAGCGTGCAACCATCATCCAATATTAACAACGGCTCCAAATCCGATACCTTAATAGTTGCGGGCCTACCCTTTGAATTAAGCGGCGATGCGCGTGCCTTGTCCGGCCTTGAGTTCTCTTATGGGTTTAGCACGACTTATAAAAAACAAATCACGCCGGACCGTCTGATTCGTTTCGGGTTTTCAGCCGATGCACGAAACTATGTATTATCTGAAAAATCAAAAGAACAAGCGCCGGACCAGGACGCGTCCGATTATGCCTTTGCAACAGCCCAACTGTCTTTTGGCACCACAAAATCAATGGGGCAAGGGCGCGGCGACTTTCTGTTGGATTTCCATCTGGGGCGCAGTTGGTATGGCGGGAAAAGTCTTAACAATTTTGCCCGCATAACAGCTGCCCGAACATTTCAGAAGACGAGAACCAGCCACAGCCGTTATTTAATTTCGGCTACGCGGCAATGGCGACTGGATGCCAGTCAGTATTCTTCGACACAGGTTGAAATAACCGGATATTGGGCAAAAGCACTCCAGAACGGGTCTTTGTTACGCTGGAATTTCGGGGTAAAAAACACTTCATCTGACTCTGCTACAATTGCACAAAGCAGCGTGCATATGGGCGCCAGCCTGACACCGGCAAAAGATATTTTAGGTGCACGGATGACCATGTCATTTGGACTAGAAGCAAATCGTTTCAAACAGCCCTATTTCGGGATATTAAGAGAAGACGAAAAGGCAACATTAGGTGTTTCTCTCTTTTTTCACCAGATTGATTATTATGGTTTTGCACCAACATTAAGCATCTCGGCATCGCGTCAAAGGTCAAATATTTCATTGTTTGACACCACTCGGTTTGGAATCTCAGCAGGGTTTCGCTCTACATTCTAAATTTAGGGTTACTGTTTGGAAATGCGACTGCATACTCAGCTGAGAGTGCTATGACCGTAATGAAACAGGGAAATCACAATGAAACTGATATATTTACATACAATGATACGTGTGAAAGACCTTGACGAAACCATAGCGTTCTTTGCTCTTTTGGGCCTAAAACAAACCAAACGGCGCGAAAGCGAATCTGGTCGGTTCACATTAGTTTTCATGGCCCCAGAAGGTCAGGAGGATTGCCCGATCGAGTTAACCTGGAACTGGGATGGCGATGAGGGCCTACCCGCTGACAGTCGGAATTTTGGACATTTAGCCTATGGCGTTGAAGATATCTATGCCACCTGCCAGATGTTGCAGGATGCTGGCATTAGCATTAACCGCCCGCCACGTGATGGGTATATGGCATTTGTGCGATCTCCAGATAATATTTCAATTGAATTGTTGCAAATCGGGGATCGAAAAGAGCCGCAAGAACCATGGATCAGCATGGAGAATATTGGTCATTGGTAAAAATATTTACCTTGCTCGGCATTATCTTATCCGGCTCGGCCCATGCCGATTGCAGGCAGGCATTGGCAATGGGGTTGGATGTTTCAGGATCGGTAGACAGTCAGGAATATTTTCTGCAACTAAACGGCTTAGCCGCCGCCCTGCTACATGAAGACGTGCGCCACGCATTGCTTTCAATGCCTTCGGATCCGGTTTCGCTTGCTGTTTATGAATGGAGCGGCCCAACCAGTCAGAAATTGCTTGCCGACTGGAGCGTTATTACAAATCGGGATGACCTGAACAACTTCACCACTGGCCTGTTGCAGGCAAAGCGACGAAACACAGACCCATCCACCGCCATCGGCAGTAGTATTATTTATGGCGCAGACTTGTTGTCCCGTCAAAAAAACTGCACGGTTCTAACGCTTGATTTATCAGGTGATGGCCCCTCGAATTTTGGACCATTGCCCAGAAACCTGCCCAATCATCCACTTATCAATCAAATAACCGTTAATGCATTGGCAATCCAAACATCCAACATTTACGGCCGCTCCCTTGATCTGGAAAAGTATTTCGAAGCCGAAGTCATCCGCGGCACGGATGCCTTTGTTGAAAAGGCCAACGGCTTTGAACACTTCGAGGCCGCAATGATCCGTAAACTTTTGCGCGAATTGCGTGGGTTAAATCTAAGCCGGTTACAGCCAAATCAGTAAATATACCGGATCTGGTCGGTCCAATACCGCTCCATCCTGCGCAAGGATGAGTTGATTTCTTCAATGCCATCATTGCCCAATACCCCCTTGGCCTCAAGTCCTTCAGCATGGCGGGCAAACAGCTCGCCCACGACATCACGGATTTTGCGCCCCTTTTCAGTCAAGCGCACCCGCACAGACCGGCGGTCAATTTCACAACGCTGATGATGCATGAATTCCATTTCAACCAGCTTTTTCAGATTATAGGACACATTGGATCCCTGATAATACCCGCGCGATTTTAATTCGCCCGCCGTTACCTCGTTATCGCCGATATTAAACAACAACAGCGCCTGAACTGCGTTGATTTCCAGCACGCCAACGCGCTCGAACTCGTCCTTGATCACATCCAGCAACAACCGGTGCAATCGTTCGACCATTGCCAGTGTTTCCAGATATCCTGTAATAAAACCCGCATGTTTGCTGGTTGTTATGCCTGTATGTATGCTCATAAAATACTCTCCGCCGGTTACATCTTGGCGGTGACACTGACCGCAAAAAACAAAGATTCGATTAAATCCCGAAATTTTCTT
>DOHJ01000040.1:0-1071 GCA_003535335.1 Paracoccaceae bacterium
TTTGGGCACCGACAGGCTGACGCCCTTCAGCACTATCATCACGTGATTATGAGTCACCTCGATGTTGTTGACATCCAGAACGGTCTCATCTGTTTTTGCAGCGTCAAGCATGGTAAATACCCAATATTATCAAACGAATTGCCCGGGCCTGCCGATACGCGGCCCGGGCAGATGGTTTTATTTACAGTCACGCGGAGTGATGTTGTTTTCTTTGGCATAGGCCATCGAATCTGCCTCGATCAGCGCATTGATAACCTCTGTATCAGAAGGACCAAATTCTGTGATCAAGCTCCAGGTTTTGCTGGCCGCATCCCATTGGGTAATAGCGCCCTGACCAGGGCCACCGTGGTTTGCGCATGATACAGCAAAGGAGGGACCAAAATTTGGCATACCCGCAGCGGTCATGATTTCTTCGGTGATTTCCAGCGCTTCCATACCATCGCGCATTTCAGCGGCGGTAATTTCGGCGTGACCGGCCAATTCCTGTGCCTTTTTCGTGGCTTCGGCGGCCAACATGGCAGCATATAATCCACGGTTATAAAGCACATGACCAATTTGATCGCCAGCACCGGCGGCTTTGCCAGTATCTACAACGTATTTCTGAATGTCGGCGATAACTGGATAATCGTGACCTACGCCATGAAAGGTGATCGCTTTGTAACCATTTGCGGCTGCACCGGCTGGCAGCACATCATGTTCGGCACCGGCCCACCAGTTACCAATGAAATTTTCCATCGGGAATTTGATGTTGGCAGCTTCTTGAATGGCGACCTGATTCATCACACCCCAGCCCCACATGATGACATAATCCGGGCGTTCGCGACGGATTTGCAGCCATTGGGATTTCTGCTCTTGGCCTGGGTGGTCAACTGCAATTGTAGAAAATTTGAAACCGTGTTTTTTGGCCAGTTCTTCCAATGTGCGAATTGGTTCTTTTCCATATGCAGAATTATGATGAAGCAAAGTGACTTTCTTGCCCTTGATATCAGCAGAATTGATTGAAAGCAGATAATTTATAGCTGTAGAAGCACCGGTCCAATAATTGGCAGGATAGTTAAAAATATGGCTAAA
>DOHJ01000040.1:1413-2170 GCA_003535335.1 Paracoccaceae bacterium
ACTTTGCCGTTAGCAGCGGATGTGCGCCCGTAACCCATGGTGTGTAGCGGAATATCGGCGGCCGTCACTTTGGGGATCAACTGGTAGGTAATACCTGTGGAAAGCGGCTGATACACCAGCGCGCCACTGCCTTTGGTGGCCTCAAAACACTCCACACCTTTTTCGGTGTTATAGCCCGTTTCACATTCAGGAACAGACGTCATAACGCCACCAATACCACCGTCACGCTCGTTCAGCAGGGTGAAATAATCGGCATAACCATCGGCAAACGGGATACCGCCCGCCGCATATGGACCTGTGCGGTATGATAGCGATGGATAGACCAGATCGGCCATCACCGGTGCCGCGGCCATTACGGCGGCGACTGCCATTGTTGCTAGTTTCAATTTCATATTTTTTCCTCCGTTGAGATATTAATAGTTTGGTTAAAGTCGGGGTTTTGTCCCGATCTGTTATAGTTCATGCCGCCCCTAGTGTGGGAAAGGCCATAGTCGCAGTTTCTCTTTTGCCACCCGCCAAAGCGCGGCGATGCCGTGGGGCTCGACAATCAGCACGATGATAATCAGCGCGCCGACGATCACAAATTCCAGATGCGCCGCCAGATCGGTGGGCCAGCCCATTCCGGTCACCAGCACATTTTTCAGCAACACAGGCATTAACACCATGAATGCCGCACCGGCGAATGACCCAAATATTGACCCCAGCCCGCCAATGATAACCATGAAAAGGATGAGAAAGGATTTTGAAATCCCGAACG
>DOHJ01000040.1:2282-4882 GCA_003535335.1 Paracoccaceae bacterium
ATAGTCGCAGTTTCTCTTTTGCAACGCGCCAAAGCGCTGCCATGCCGTGGGGCTCCACGATCAGCACGATGATAATCAGCGCGCCGACGATCACAAATTCCAGATGTGCCGCCAGATCAGTGGGCCAGCCCATGGCCCCCACCAGAACGTTTTTCAGCAACACGGGCATCAAGACCATGAATGCTGCACCGGCGAAGGATCCAAAGATCGACCCCAGACCGCCGATGATAACCATGAAGAGAATGAGGAAGGATTTTGAAATCCCGAACGCCTCACCCCCTTCGGCCGCACCGAGGTAAACCGTGAACAACAACGCCCCTGAAATTCCGATGAAGAAGGATGAAACCCCAAAGGCCGAGAGCTTGGCTTTTAACGGGTTCACCCCGATAATTTCTGCTGCAATATCCATATCGCGGATCGCCATCCAGCTGCGCCCCAAAGCGCCCCGTGTCAGGTTTCGGGCCAGCCACGCACAGGCCACAACAAACACCAGACAGATCATATATTGCGCCCATGCAGACACGTCCGAGCCTGTGACGTTAATGCCAAATACGGTGCGTTCCGGTGCGGCAATGGTGCCCGAGGCCGAATAATTATAAAACCACGGCACCCGATTAAACAGCCAGATCAGGAAAAACTGCGAGGCCAGCGTGGCCACGGCCAAATAAAACCCCTTGATCCGCAGGGATGGCAGGCCAAACAGCATACCAACCGCAGCGGTGATTAAACCGGCCAGCAGAATGTGAATAATGATCGAAACATCCGGAAATGACGTCATTAGTTTATAGGCCGAATAGGCCCCAACGGCCATAAACCCACCTGTGCCCAGCGACAACTGACCGCAATATCCGATCAGAATATTCAGGCCCAGCGTGGCAATCACATAAATCAGCACTGGCACCAAAACCGCATTGGCCCAGTAATCATTGATGAAAAACGGCACCACGCAGAATGCCACGATCAACAGGATGTAATAAGCCACCCGATCAAATTTAATCGGAAAAGTCTGGTTATCCTTGGAATAGGTGGTCTTGAAATCACCGGCTTCGCGATACAGCATCAGCTTGTTTCCTTGTTATTATTGCGCCCGAATATTCTGAACGGTGTGTGTCTCAGTGACGCCAGCACAAACGCGCCCGAGGCGATGAATGGCGGTAAATAATGTTTCAGAACCATATTTTGCCCACCAGCCCCGGCCATTGCCGCATATTTTTGATAATGGATCACCATGCCGATAAACAGCAATGCGAACATGATCAGCAGAACTGTCATGTTGAAATAGCTTCCCGAGGGCTTGAAAAAGGCATTCAAATTCATTGCCAGTAAAACCGCAGGCACCAGACCGAACAACAGCAGGTAAAAATAATTCATCGAGGCCATTCTGGCAAAATAGGCCTGCGCATCGCCCAGCAGATATTCGGTCGTCCTGATCAGGTTTGGAGCAGCCCAAAATACCGAACCAATCGCGCCAATCCCGATTATATTTTTTGAGAACCGATCCATCAAACCCTCTCGATAATTTTGTCGCCAAACAGCCCTTGGGGCCGAAAGACAAGGAACAGCAGCGCCAGCACATAGGCGAACCAGTTTTCAGTAGCACCGCCCAGATAAGGCGCACCAATCAGGAATTCGAACATCTTTTCACCAACCCCGATGATCAGCCCACCGACAATCGCGCCCGGGATCGAGGTAAAACCGCCCAGCATCAAAACCGGCAATGCCTTTAGCGCAATCAGCGACAGCGAAAACTGCACACCCGATTTTGAGCCCCACATAATGCCGGCAACCAGTGCCACAAAACCGGCAATTGCCCACACAATCACCCAGATTGCCCGCAGGGAAATCCCGACTGAAAGCGCGGCCTGATTGTCGTCGGCAACAGCCCGCAAGGCGCGTCCGGTTTTGGTGTATTGTGAAAACACCACCAGCGATGTCACCAGCAAGATTGCCACGATTGCCGCAACAATATCCAGATTGTCGATGTAAAACCCGTAGAAATTTTCACCGCCCAGAAAGGCCGTGCTTTCTTCGATCCAGATATTGCCGCCTTGGGGGATGCCAATATCCAGCTTTTTGATCTCGGATCCCCACATCAGATCGCCAAATCCCTCCATGAAATAGGTCAGTCCGATGGTGGCCATGAACAGGATGATCGGCTCTTGATTGACCAGATGTTTCAGCACCAGTTTTTCAACAAGTATGGCAAAAATGACCATGACCACGGCCGTCAACAGGATCGCCAAAATCGCAGGCACGGTCCAGCCAAAATTGTAAATGTGGGTGCCGAAAATCGCATTGATCAGATGGGCAAACGGCACTTGCCCGTTCTGGATCCCGACCAGCGTCAGGGCCGCAAACAGCGCCATCACGCCTTGGGCGTAGTTGAAAACACCTGACGCCTTGAAAATCAAAACAAAGCCCAGCGCCACCAGTGAATACATCACCCCGGCCATCAAACCGTTCAGGAAAACCTCGACACCATAATAAAAACCAGCTGACATTACGCGTGCCCCTTTTTCAGTAAATCAATCATCAGACACCCCCAGATAGGCATCAATCACGTCCTGATTGGCCAGCACTTCGGCCGGTGTGCCATCGCC
>DOHJ01000208.1:0-120 GCA_003535335.1 Paracoccaceae bacterium
GATCAACCTATGATTTTGCCGAACCCGGGGTGATTTTCATCGACCGGATCAACGCGATGAACAACCTGTCTTATTGCGAAACCATTGCGGCTACCAACCCGTGTGGCGAACAACCGCTAC
>DOHJ01000208.1:481-2584 GCA_003535335.1 Paracoccaceae bacterium
CCTTACGGCGCATGTTTGCTGGGCTCGATCAATTTGGCCCGCCTTGTGAATGACCCATTTGAAAAAACCGCCACATTGGACGAAGACGGGCTGGGAGAGCTGGTAAAAACGGCCGTTCGGATGATGGATAATGTGATTGACACCAGCCGCTTTCCGCTTGAGGCCCAAGCGCAAGAAGCCCATGCAAAACGCCGGATCGGGCTGGGGGTTACCGGCCTTGCCGACGCGTTGTTGATGGTGGGTTTGCGCTATGGCTCGGATGGCGCGGCAGAGCAAACTGAAAACTGGATGAAGCAAATCGCACGCGCGGCTTATCTGGCGTCGGTTGATCTGGCCCGTGAAAAGGGCGCATTCCCACTGTTTGACGCCGAAAAATATCTGGCCAGTGGCGCAATGCAAAATATGGATAGGGACGTACGCGATGCAATCCGCAAATACGGTATCCGCAATGCGCTGTTAACTTCGGTGGCGCCAACCGGCACCATCAGCCTTTATGCCGGCAATGTCAGTTCGGGTATCGAACCGGTATTTGCCTATGCCTACACGCGCAAGGTTTTGCAAAACGACGGTAGCCGCAGCGAGGAAGAAGTGGTGGATTACGCCGTGCAAATGTGGCGCGAAAAATTTGGTGATCGTGAATTGCCGGATCATTTTGTCGACGCCCAAACGCTGGCCCCGCTGGATCATGTAAAAATGCAGGCGGCAGCGCAAAAATGGATCGACAGTTCGATTTCCAAAACCATAAATTGTCCCGTGGACATCAGTTTTGAGGATTTTCAGGACGTTTATATGCAGGCTTGGGATAGCGGCTGCAAGGGCTGCACCACCTACCGGCCCAACGACATCACCGGATCGGTTCTAAGCGTGAGCGAGGCATCCGAGCATGTGCCCGAAACCCAGACCGGTGCCGATGTGGTGTATTTATCCGAGCCGCTTGATCGCCCGCAAGAGCTTGAGGGCAGCACCTATAAATTGAAATGGCCTGAAAGCGAACACGCGATTTACATCACGGTGAATGATCTGCTGATCAACGGGCACAGGCGGCCGTTCGAGGTGTTCATCAATTCAAAAAACATGGAGCATTTCGCCTGGACCGTCGGGCTGACCCGAATGATTTCCGCGGTATTTCGCCGTGGTGGCGATGTCAGTTTTGTGGTCGAGGAACTAAAGGCTGTGTTTGATCCGCGTGGCGGGGCCTGGATGCAGGGTAAATATATTCCGTCAATTCTGGCGGCAATTGGCGGGGTGATCGAACGGCACATGGTTCACACCGGATTTATCGAGGGCGAAGGGCTGGGCCTGAAATCGGATCCGCAAGCACAGGTTGTCAATCTGGATACCCCGCGCGGCGCGGCTTGCCCTAAATGCGGTGAATATGGGTTGCGGATGATTGAAGGTTGCATGACCTGTGGCAGTTGCGGCCACAGCAAGTGCGGTTAATAGTTACTTGTGATGAGTTGCGGGTTATTGATGAGAAGCCGTTATATGCTTTTCGGATACATCCTGATGATATTGCAAAGTTTAACGCATTTCGTATCACTGAAGCAAAAGAAGCTGATAAAGAAGGTGAGTCGGACGTGGATGCAAAGGCCTGTCGTATTTCAAAGCAGCTTCCGACACAGGAGAAACTGACGATTTATCTGAAAACGGCAGAGCTAAAGGATTATGTTCCGATTGTTCGAAATGTTGATATGTTGGAGGATATGAATGCCAAAGAGATAGCCGAGGCATTCCCGATTTGTACCCCGTCAAATTCGAGCTACAAAGGCTAACTCTTGGCGGCAGCCCTAATCAGCTGCCGCGAATAGTTTCCAGCATAATATGCACATTTTCAGGGTCCGCATCGGGCGTGATGCCATGACCCAGATTAAAGATATGCGGCCCACCTGACAGTGCCTTAACAATGCGTTTGGTTTCGCTGGCCAGACGCGCGCCGCCTTCTACCAGCAGTTTGGGGTCCAAATTACCCTGCACACAACCGTCTGTTTGCAAAACTTTTGCGGCCCATTCCAGATCCACCTTGGTATCCAGTGCCAGACAATCTGCACCAACAGTTTTGGCGAAGCCTTGATAAGCAGCACCAGCCTCGCGCGGAAATGCGAT
>DOHJ01000116.1:0-2231 GCA_003535335.1 Paracoccaceae bacterium
TGGTCCACGGAAAACGATGTTTTGCCGAAAAACCCAGAGATGTCGCAACCTTGCTTTGGCAGGGCAACCGACGGGATCAAATAACCGGAAGTCGAGTTGGGATCGGCAAAGCCCAGATGCTTGCCTTTCATATCGTCCAGATTTTTGATGCCGCTGTCAGCGCGGGCAACCATTACCGAATAATAACCGGTGGAGCCGTCCAGCTGAACAGTCGTGACGATTGGCTCGACTGCTTTTGGATCCTCGATATAAACAGCCGCGTAAGCGGATGCGCCCAATTCGGCAAAATCCAGAGTGCCGCCAACCAGACCTTCGATCACACCGGCATAATCGGCAGCCGGGAACAATTTGACCGGCACACCCAGCAATTCTTCAAAACGGGTGATCAGGCACTGATTGTTGGACAGACGGTCGGCTTCGTTTTCGCCACCCAGAATGCCAATGCGGAATTCCTTGATTGCATGGCCGTCAGCCATCAGTGGTGTCGCAGCAGTAATGGCAACAGCTGTTGCTTTTAAAATAGAAGAGAATTTCATTAGTCGTTCCTTTAATAAAACGGCCCCGATTTTCGGGGGAGTTAAGTTACCCGAAAGGGCGGCTATCCCGCAACTGCGAACGCAGGCTCGTCAGCGGCGGTATTCTTGATGACGTTGATCGAGGTCGAGGTTGCGGCCTCGTCAAACTCGTCTCCTGCGCCATAAATTTCGCGGGCGGCGGCTTCGGTAAGATCAGTTGAGGGTCCGTCAAACACAACCATCCCGTCACGCATGCCGATCACCCGATCACAATAATTTCGCGCCGTATCCAGCGTGTGCAGATTGGCAATCACGGTGCGGCCGTCGTTTTCGTGAATATCGCGCAAGGCATCCATGACGATTTGTGCGTTCATCGGATCAAGCGAGGCAATCGGCTCATCGGCCAGAATAATCTTGGGATCTTGCACCAAGGCACGGGCAATCGCCACGCGCTGCTGCTGGCCACCCGATAGCGCTTCGGCCCGTTTCATCGCGTGATCTGCAATGCCCAAACGATCAAGTGCCGCCAGTGCCAACAGGCGCTCGTCACGGGTAAACAGGCGCAACATCGAGCCAATCGCCGAATGGTCAATCAAACGCCCCATCAACACATTTGTCATCACATCAAGGCGCGGGATCAGATTGAATTGCTGGAAAATCATTGCGCAATCAGCTTGCCAGGCGCGTTTGGCCTTGCCTTTCAGGCCAAGGATATCGCGGCCTTCAAATTCGATCACGCCATCAGTGGCATCGGTCATCCGGTTAATCATTCGCAGCACGGTTGATTTACCCGCACCGGAACGCCCGATAATGCCGATCATCTGCGGCTTATCCAGCGCAAATGTCACATTATCAACTGCAATATTGCTGCCAAATTTCTTGGTCAGCCCTTGAATGTCTAGAATCATATCCACCCCCCGTTATGGTTTAGGGGAAGAATTAATCATTCGTTGAAACAGCTGGATGACAGTAATGTTACGATTTAGTGACGGCCTAGATTTTTCTATTAAGAGGAAAAGCATCACCCTCGACAACAATCTGCGCACGTTCGCCATGAAACCAAGTCCGCCCGTATTCTACAGGCAGTTGGTCAGCATCAATATTAAGACCAACCGTGCGTAAAACCGGACTGCGCTCGGGCAGATGTAGAACTCGGGCAATCGTGCCGGTTGCCGCTTTTGCACTCAGACGAGTCCAGGCGCGGCTGTAATCGGCCACACCATTCGCAGCAAGGGCCGCTGTTATTGATTCATTTTCGCGCAGGGCATCGGGTAAATTCGGCAGACGGTTTGCCGGAAATATAGATCTGCCATAACTGAATGGCGCATCATCAACCAGACTAACCAACTCCAGAATATGCACCATACCCCCCTTGGGCAATTGCAAATATTTAACCGCTTTTTTAGAGGCTGGCACGGTCTCAAGGCGCAAAACCTCGCGTCCGGTTTGCAGGCCGGTTCCGGCGAGATTTTGACTAAAGCGGGTTTTTTTGCCCAGACGATAATCAATCGGCGCATGGTTGACAAACGCACCGGCCCCCTGACGCACATGGATATGGCCTTGGCTTTGCAGCTTGGCCAATGCGCGCCGGATGGTGTGACGGTTGGCATCAAACCGCTTGGCCAGCGCGGCCTCGGTCGGGATTTTTTGACCCTTGCCATAAATGCCGGACGCAATGTCATGATACAGTGCCGCGTGGATTTGCAACCAAACCGG
>DOHJ01000116.1:2629-3071 GCA_003535335.1 Paracoccaceae bacterium
CGCAATTATTTGTATAGTTGTCTAATTATATAGACAAATACAGAAAGTGTCTAGCATGGATAAATCGTCAGATAATAAAGACCGGCAAAACTGGATGTCTACGCTAGCCAAAGCACCGGCTGATCTATTGGCAGAACTATGGCAGCAGCTGCGGTTAAATCCGGATTTTGAATGGCTGCGCAAACCTGAAATTGGCACGGTAATGGTGCGCGGAGCGATGGGCGGCACGGGGGCTGCATTTAATCTGGGTGAAATGACGGTTACGCGCTGCGCGCTTCAGATTGGCGGTGATGTGGTCGGCCATGCCTATATTTCCGGGCGCAGTCATAAAAAGGCTGAAATTGCCGCGCTGTGTGATGCCTTGATGCAGACAAAACACGCCACCGAATTGCAAGATAAAATAATAACCCCGCTAAATGCTGCGGCAACTAACCGTCGTAAA
>DOHJ01000116.1:3477-4737 GCA_003535335.1 Paracoccaceae bacterium
GAGGAGAAGACTGATGCAATCCCAACCTTTAGGCGGCGGCTTTGCCGACCATCCCACAGCTTCGGCCAAGGCCTTTCGCGCCATTTTGGATGTGCTGGCCCGCCCGGGCAAGATTGCCGAAATATCCGGCGCCACCCCGCCAGCCCCGATGTCGGTTGCAGCGGGCAGCTTGCTGCTAACATTGTGCGACCCTGAAACACCCGTCTGGATTTCGCGGTCTTTGCAAAACGATGCCGTTATTGGCTGGCTGCAATTCCACACCGGCGCGCCAGTGGTGACAGATCGCGCCAAGGCCATGTTTGCAATTGGCGACTGGCAGGAATTGGCACCAATCACAGATTTCGCGATTGGCACGGCTGAATATCCTGACCGCTCTGCAACCTTGATTGTCGAAATGTCAAAGCTGGTTTCCCAAGGCGCAAAACTGCGGGGGCCGGGCATTCAGGATGTCGCCAGCCTGAACCTGCCCGAAAACAAAGCCTTTGCAGATAACGCCAGCCTGTTTCCGCTGGGGCTTGATTTTTTCTTTACCGCCAACAGCAGCATTGCGGCCCTGCCACGTAGCACAAAGTTAGGGGAATAAACCATGTATGTAGCTGTAAAAGGTGGCGAGGCGGCGATTGATAATGCCCATGGCTGGCTGGCTGAAATGCGCCGTGGTGATACGGATATTGCCGAACTGGACATTGCGCAAATCCGCAATCAGTTGGCATTGGCGGTTGATCGGGTGATGGCCGAAGGCTCGTTATTTGATGCCGATCTGGCCGCCTTGGCAATCAAACAGTCGCGCGGTGATCTGATCGAGGCAATATTTCTAATCCGCGCCTACCGCACGACTTTGCCGCGCTTTGGGGCCAGTCAGCCAATAAAAACCGCAGAAATGGCCTGCATGCGCAGAATTTCAGCGACCTTCAAGGATGTCCCCGGCGGGCAGGTTTTAGGCCCGACGTTCGATTACACACACCGGCTGCTGGATTTCAAACTGGCCGCTGAATCCGAAATTACCGAGGCTGGTTTGGGCGCGGCCGAAGCAGATGAAACCAAGCCACATATCACCAGCTTTCTGAATGATGAAAACCTGATTCAGCCCGAGCCGGAGTCCGACGAAACTCCGCCGGACTTGACCCGCGAGCCTCTGGAATTGCCCGCCAGCCGCGCCCTGCGCCTGCAAGCGTTAAGTCGGGGCGACGAGGGGTTTTTGTTGGGGATGGGTTATTCAACCCAGCGCGGTTACGGGCGCAATCATGCCTTTGTCGGTGA
>DOHJ01000198.1:0-287 GCA_003535335.1 Paracoccaceae bacterium
ACTAAACCGTGACAAGACCAAGTCAGCGCGCCGTCAAAATATTCCGTTTATTCAAAGCACGGTTACAACAACCAGTATTGAAAGAATTGGCGAATTAAGCGAGGGCAGGGCCTGGTTTCAGCTGTATCACCCGGCCCAAAACAGTGTCAGAGATGATATTTTAAACCGTTGCAAGGCTGCGGGTTGCCCTGTTTTGGTGCTGTTGTGTGATGTGCCTACGTCCTCGTTTCGGCCCAAAGAAATCCAGAACGGGTTGGCGATGCCGCCAAAAATGTCGCTGAAAAACC
>DOHJ01000198.1:662-6280 GCA_003535335.1 Paracoccaceae bacterium
GCCAGCCCAGTTTCGAGGTGCTAAAACCCTATATGCCCGCCAATCTTAACCTGAATGAGCTGGGAGATTTTATGGAGCAGGCATTTTGCAAGCGCATGGATGCTGAAAAAATTGCGCCGATCCGTGATTTGTGGAAAGGCAAACTGGTTTTAAAAGGTGTGACCTCGGATGTTGATGCAGAACAGGCCATTGCGCTGGGGCTGGATGGTATTATCGTGTCCAATCACGGTGGCCGGCAACTGGATGCGGCCCAATCGACGATAAAATCAATGCGCCGGATTGCAAAAAAATATGGCGACCAAATCACCGTGATGATGGATAGCGGCATGCGATCTGGCCCGGATATTGCCAGAACCTTGGCAAGCGGGGCCGAGTTTGGCTTTATGGGCCGCTCTTTTATGTACGGGGTGGCCGCGCTGGGAAAAGACGGCGGGGACCACACGATTTCCATTTTAAAAACCCAATTGCAAAAGGTGATGGAACAAATTGGTTGTGAAAAACCCGAAGACCTTTCGAATTTCCTAATTCAGTAGATTGCGCCCCATAATGGATGGTTTGATTAAATTATCCAGTTGCGAATGATTATCATTTACAACTGGGAATGATTCGCATATGTGATTGTAAACAGCCACCACAAACCCGAAAGGTTACACAATCATGAAACTGAAATTCACACAGCTCCGAAATGTTGTTTTGGGCGCATTAACCGCGTCCGTTATGGCGGGGGGCGCATTTGCAGAGACCAAGAAATTCAAAGCGATTACAACCTTTACAGTGATTGCCGATATGGCCCAAAATGTGGCCGGTGACGTTGCAATCGTGCAAAGCATCACCAAGGCGGGCGCCGAAATTCACGGCTATCAACCAACTCCGGGTGATATAATCCGCGCTCAAGATGCTGATTTGATCCTTTGGAATGGTCTAAATCTGGAGCTTTGGTTCGAGCAGTTTCTCTCTAACCTGTCCGATATTCCAAGCGTAACATTGACCGACGGTATCGTGCCAATGAGTATTTCCGAGGGTGAATATACCGGCAAACCAAATCCGCACGCATGGATGAGCCTGAGTAGTGCCTTGATTTATGTCGATAATATCCGTGATGCCTTTGTTCAGCATGATCCTGATAATGCCGAGATCTACCGCGCAAATGCCGAGGCTTATAAGGTCAAAATCAGTCAAGCAATTGAACCACTTCGCGCCAAAATCATGGCGGTTCCGGCCGAGCAGCGCTGGTTGGTCAGCTGTGAAGGTGCCTTTAGCTACCTGATCCGCGATTTTGAAATGCGCGAGCTATATTTATGGCCGATGAATTCCGATGCCCAAGGCACACCACAGCAAGTGCGCAAGGTTATTGACGGTGTGCGTGCAAACAACATTCCGGCGGTGTTTTGCGAAAGCACGGTTTCACAGGATCCGGCCCAGCAAGTGGCGCGTGAAACCGATGCGATTTACGGCGGGGTTTTGTATGTCGATAGCCTGACCGAAGCTGACGGTCCGGTGCCAACCTATCTGGATCTGCTGCGTGTCACCAGCCAAACCATTGCAAAAGGTCTGACTGAATGACAAAAAACAGCGGCATAATTGCCCGCGATGTTACCGTTACATATCGTAACGGTAACACTGCCTTGCATGATGCTTCGTTTGAAATTCCGACCCATACGATTACCGCGCTGGTCGGGGTGAACGGGGCCGGAAAATCGACCTTGTTCAAGGCAATCATGGGCTTTGTTCCGGCCGCCAAGGGCGAAATTCTGGTGCTTGGGGTGCCGGCAAAACAGGCCTTGCGCCAAAACATCATTGCCTATGTGCCGCAGGCCGAAGAGGTCGACTGGAGCTTTCCTGTTTTGGTCGAGGATGTGGTGATGATGGGGCGTTACGGCCACATGGGGTTTTTGCGCCGCCCCAGCCAGATTGACCGTGATGCGGTGACAGCGGCGCTGGAGCGGGTCAATATGACAGAGTTTCGCCTGCGCCAGATTGGCGAGCTGTCCGGCGGGCAACGAAAACGGGTTTTTCTGGCCCGTGCCTTGGCTCAGGATGGCAAGGTTATTTTGCTGGACGAGCCGTTTACCGGCGTGGATGTGCAGACTGAAGATGCCATCATCAAGCTGCTGCGCGAAATGCGCGACGAGGGCCGCGTGATGCTGGTTTCAACCCATAATCTTGGCTCGGTGCCGGAATTTTGCGACCGAACTGTGCTGGTTAAGGAAACCGTGCTGGCTTATGGCCCGACCAAAACCACCTTTACCCGTGAAAATCTGGAACTGGCCTTTGGCGGCGTGTTGCGCCATTTTGTGCTGGGCGGATCCGAGCTGCATGACGATGATGACACGCGTAAAGTCCATGTGATTACCGATGATGAACGCCCCTTTGTTATCTATGATGATAAAAAGGAAACCGCGAAATGATCGACACATTGTTGCTGCCTTTTAGCTATGGATACATGTTTAGCGCCATGTGGGTCAGCGCGTTGGTGGGCGGGGTTTGCGCCTTTTTGTCGGCCTATCTGATGTTAAAGGGCTGGTCGCTGGTTGGCGATGCGCTAAGCCATTCCATCGTGCCCGGTGTGGCCGGTGCCTATATGTTGGGCCTGCCATTTGCGCTGGGTGCGTTTGCGGCAGGTGGGTTGGCGGCGGCGGCGATGCTGTTTTTAAGCCAACGATCCGGCCTGAAAGAGGACGCGATTATCGGGCTGATCTTTACCTCGTTTTTCGGGCTGGGTTTGTTCATGATTTCGCTATCGCCGGCATCCGTCAGCATCCAGACTATAACGATGGGAAATATTTTGGCCATCACCCCGTCCGATACCTTACAACTGGCGATTATCGGGTTTGTCACCTTGGCAATCCTGCTGGCAAAATGGAAAGATCTGATGGTGGTGTTTTTTGATGAAAACCACGCCCGCTCGATCGGGTTGCGGCCGGATTTATTAAAGGCTGTGTTTTTCACCCTGCTGGCGGCATCCTGCGTTGCGGCCCTGCAAACGGTCGGCGCATTTTTGGTGATTGCCATGGTGGTGACACCGGGGGCGACGGCTTATTTGTTGACCGACCGGTTTCCGCGCCTGTTGGCTTTAAGCGTGCTTATTGGCTCAAGCACCAGTTTCATCGGGGCCTATCTTAGCTTTTTTGTTGATGGTGCCACCGGTGGCCTGATCATTTCGCTACAAACCGTGATCTTTCTGATCGCCTTTTTTATTGCCCCCAAACACGGCTATCTGGCCGCACGCCGCAGGGCCGCAAAAGCATTGGTGCCGCAATAATGGATATTTTACTGCAACCGTTTCAGTTCGCGTTTATGAACAATGCTTTCATTATGCTGGCAATCATTGCGGTGCCGACCAGCCTGTTGTCGTGCTATCTGGTGCTAAAGGGCTGGTCGCTGATGGGCGATGCCATCAGCCACGCGGTGCTGCCCGGTGTGGTGTTGGCCTATTTGCTGCATATCCCGTTGATTATTGGTGCGTTTGTTGCCGGAATGGTCTGTGCCTTGGCCACCGGGTTTTTATCGCAAAACAGTCGGGTGAAACAAGATACGGTGATGGGGATCGTGTTTTCCGGCATGTTTGGCTTTGGTATCGTGCTTTATACTAAAATCACCACAGATGTGCATTTGGACCATATTTTGTTTGGTAATATGCTGGGGGTAAACAGCGATGATCTGCTAACCTCGGGTTTGATTGCCGGTTTCGTTTCTCTGGTGGTGATTGCAAAACGGCGTGATTTTCTGCTGCACGCGTTTGACCCGATACAGGCCAAGGCGGTTGGGCTGCCTGTCGGTTTGCTGCATTACGGTTTGCTGGCGCTGATCTCGCTGACCATCGTTGCCACGCTTTCGGCCGTTGGTATTATCCTGTCGATCGGGCTGCTGATCACACCGGGGGCGATTGCCTTTTTGTTGACCAAACGCTTTGAGCGGATGCTGCCGATTGCCGTTGGGGTTACGATGTTTTCGGGCTTTGCCGGGGTTTATTTAAGCTTTTACATTGATAGCGCACCGGCACCGACAATTATTTTGATCCTGACTTTGATATTCATCGTGGTGTTCGTCAGGTCGGGCATTATGGCCAGACGCCAATCCGGTTTGGATCAGTGCAATTCCTGATCTGATATATCTGTCGGGGGCGCTTGCCAGACGCAGCAGGGCAGCGGGAAATCTGCTACGGCGATCTTTCTTGTAACGGATCATTCATGATCTTTGACGAAACCCGCGATATTCTGGAAATTGTGCGCCGTTTCATGCATTTCTTTGTCGAGGAATCCTGTGGCATTTGCACCCCGTGCCGTGCTGGTGGTGTCGATATGTTGAACAAGATCGAAAGAGTGGTGGCGGGGCGTGCCTGTCAGCAGGATCTGGATGAATGTAACCAGTGGGCCGAACTGATGCGCTGTACCAGCCGTTGCGGGCTGGGCACCACTGCGGCCAGACCTATTATTACCTCGATAGACAAGTTCCCCGAATTATATGAGGCAAAACTGAGCAAGGCAAAACACACATTGCTGGCGTCGTTTGATCTGGAAAAAGCCATGTCCGGTCATGCCGAAGTCTTTAAGAATTTGGTAGAGGAGGTCCGCAAATGAGTATCACCATTACCATAGACGGCAATGAGGTCGAAGCCGAAGCCGGTTCAACCCTGATTGATGTAGCCGCCGATAACGGTGTTTATATTCCTTCGCTTTGCTATATGCGGGGCCGCGAATGTCTGGGCACTTGCCGGGTTTGTTCGGTCAAGGTAAACGGCAATATGATGGCGTCTTGTACCGTTAAGGTTGCGGACGGCATGGATGTCGAGGTGGACGAAGCTGAATCCAAGGACATGCGCCGCGCTCTTGTTGAAATCAATTTCTCCGAGGGCAATCACAACTGCCCCAGCTGTGAAAAAAGTGGTCGCTGCGAATTGCAGGCGGTGGGCTATGAAGTTGAAATGGTCGCGTCGCGCTTTCCTTACCGGTTTCCCGTGCGCAAACGCGATCATACTTCGAAATACTTTTTTCTGGAACGTGACCGCTGTATTTTCTGCCAACGCTGCGTGCAGTTTGTGCATGACGAAGAAACCGGCAAAAAAATATTCAGCATCAGCAAACGCGGCACACATGCGCAGATTGATATAGATGTTGAACTGGCTGATAAAATGACACCCGAACAGGCGCGCAAAGCTGCCGAGATGTGCCCGGTGGGCTGTATCATCGAAAAGGGTCTGGGCTTTAATGATCCAATGGGTGAACGCAAATTCGATGTTAAATCGATTAGAGAACGCGCTTTGGCGGGAGAAGAAGAATGAACCATCATAATAAAGACGAAATAATGGCGCACGACCTTCCGGCGACAGCGATGGATCCAGAGGTAATGAAGGCGCGCGAAGAAAAAATACAGGTGGCAATGATTGGTCTGTGTGGCTGTTGGGGCTGTACCCTTTCATTTCTGGACATGGATGAAAACCTGTTGAAATTGTTGGAAAAAGTCAACATTACACGATCTTCCTTCACCGACATCAAGCGTATTCCCGGCCGTGCCGCAGTTGGCTTTATCGAAGGTGGTATTGCCAATTCGGAAAACATCGAAACGCTGGAGCATTTCCGCGAAAACTGTGACATTATGATTTCGGTCGGGGCCTGTGC